>CALBTT010000056.1 GCA_937967645.1 uncultured Zoogloea sp. | reverse complement strand
CTCAGGACTCGCCACGCCCTTAGTGTTAGTTTTTTTTTTTTTAATGATCGGCCGACCACCGAGATCTACCCTCTTTCCCTACACGACGCTCTTCCGATCTGCCATGCGTCTCGCCATCCTCTTCAGCGGCCAGGGAAACCAGCAGCCCGCCCACCTGGAGGCCCTGCGCCACGCGCCACCCGCCGCCGAATCCATCACCGAAGCCCTGGCCGCCCAGATCCCCGACCTGTGGCGGATGCCGGACCCGCCCCTGGCCCTGCTGCAGACCAACCGCATCGCCCAGCCCCTCATCTTTGCCAGCCAGCTCGCCCTGTGGCGGCAACTGGCCCCCCGACTGCCGCGCCCCATGGCGCTGGCCGGCTACTCCCTCGGCGAAATGGCCGCCTGCTGCGTGGCCGGCTGCTTCACCGCGGAGGCGGGCGTCGCCCTGTGCGCCGAACGCGCCGCCGCCATGGATGCCTGCGTCGACACCCCCGCCGGCCTGCTGGCCATCGCCGGCCTGCCCGCCGCCAGCAGCGAAGCCATCGCCGCCGACTGCGGCCTCGCCGTCGCCATCCGCAACGGCCCCGACCACCTCGTCCTCGGCGGCCCCGACCCCGCCCTGCAACACGCCGCCCGGCAAGCCGAACACCTCGGCGCCGCCCGCATCGTCCGCCTGGGCGTCACCACCCCTTCCCACACCCCCTGGCTCACCCCCGCCGCCGAGCGCTTCGCCGCGCACCTCGCCAGCCTCCACCCCGAGCCCCACACACAGCGGCTCACCACCCCCGTCCTCAGCGCCATCGACGGCCGCCCCGCCTCGCAAAGCCAAGCAGCCCTCCAAGCCCTGGCCCGCCAGATCGACCACCCCCTCGACTGGACCGCCTGCCAGAACGCCATTGTCGAACGCCAGCCCGACGCCATCCTCGAAATCGGCCCCGGCAACGCCCTCGCCCGCATGTGGGCCGAACGCCACCCGCACATCCCCGTCCGCGCCAGCGATGACTTCCGCAGCGTGGAAGGGATTGTGGAGTGGGTGGGGAAGCAGGGCAGGGGATAGGTTCGGGCTCCCCTCAAGGCCCCCCTCAAGTAGCCGCTGCGAGACGTCTCGCAGCGGCAAAAAGTTGACTCGCTACTGCTGCGAGACGTCTCGGAATTACAGCGAGACATCTCGCAGCTCCTGACCCATGCCCCGCAACTATTGCCAGACGTCTCGCAGACGCTGAAGGATATCCCTCGGCCATTGCGAGACGTCTGGCAATGATTTTGAGACGTCTGGCTGCGGCTGCTAGATGTCTCGCAGTCGTTGCTAGAGATCTTTTTGCGGTGGAAGGACGTCTTTTTATGGCTGGGAGATGTGGGGCAGGGGGGGAGTGGGAGGGCTGGAGAGGACCGAGGTGTGCGGCGGGCACGGCTGGTTGGCTGTTCGGCTCTCCGTCACGCAAGGCCGCCACCTCAGGGCGCTCTGCAGTCAATGTAGGGGCGGCTTCAGCCGCCCGGGGACAGTTGGAATATAACGTCGGGGGCGGCAGTGGAAGTGAACTGGGTCACTGCGTGGATTGGGGAAAAGGTGAGATTCTGGGTCCGGAAAAATGGGATGGGTGGCGCGCGGATTGCAGGTACGGGGATTGGCGGGTTGTCGGCCTTTGCTCTCGTTGAAGTACATCCTGGGTCGAGTCGGCAATGCGGCAGATTGCCGACGATTGCAGTACTGTCATGTGCCATGCATGAACTGTTTTCAGTTTGGACCTTGTAAGGTCATAGTCGCAGCGACGAGAAAGTCATCTATGGGGGGCAACAATGTTTGAGTTCAGGGTGGCGCCAAGCGTCTACTTGGAGGAAGTGCATCTAGGTCAGGTTTCAAGCTGTTGTGTTCAACTCTCTCAAGGCTGCTGATGTACGTCACCAAGTTCGGGCCGTTCAATGGCCCCACCTGGGAGGGCTTGTGTCAGCAGGTCTTCAAGAGGAAGTACCAGGCTGAGTGCTATCAGCAGATGCCAGCATCCCCTGGTGACTACGGCATTGAGGGCTATACCTCGGACACTGGGTGGGCATTCCAGTGCTACTGCCCTGAGAAGCACTACGAGCGCACGGAACTGTATGAAAAGCAGCGCGATAAAATTACTGCAGACCTTCGGAAACTGAAGGACTACGAGACTGAGCTACAGGGGCGCTTGGGGAGCACAAAAATATGTCGCTGGGTGTTCGTTACCCCAGAAGTCGACCGGAATGCGCTTCTGGCACATGCTAAAGCCAAAGAGGCAGAGGTGCGTGGGTGGAACGTCTCCATCCTGACCGACGACTTCACAGTCCTGCTTCACGACGGTGACCACTATCTGGTCGAAATTAATGAAATTCGTGCTGCTGCTGGGGAAGCACTGATTTTCGATGATGCTGTCCCAGCTCTTGCGGCCCTTACGGGTGAGCAAGAGCAGTATGAGCAGAACGTACATCGCAAGTCGGAGCATAGACTCGCCGATAAGGCGCAAAAATCAGACTTTCAGACGCGTGTTCAGCAGCTTAGTCAACGCACCATTGAGCAATTCCTTGAGGCTGATGGCTTTTTTCGTCGCATTGCATCGGCTTCGCCGGTGACACATGTGAGGCTCATTCGCCTCATCAACGAGTACGAGCAATATGTCATCGAGACTTCCGCTACTTGGTCTGGCACAGCAGAAGAGCTAACCATTCAAGTCCGAGATGGTCTGGCGAAACTGGTCTCCGAAGACCTCGCCCCCGAGTTGGATAAGGCCAGTGCCATGAAGGTGGCTCGGTACATGACCGCTCGCTGGTTGGCAGTCTGCGAGCTGGATTATGGTTGAGGTCGAGACGCGAAACCGGCTTCGCTTCGAGCGGCGGCCATCTCCGGTACTGGCTGAGCATCGACCTATGTACAAGATTGGGCAAGTGCTGCTCATCCTGTCTTTGGCCTCTCGCGGAGGGAGGTCGAGTCTGCCGCGCCTGCAGTTATTCAACTGGGCTATGAAGTCGGCCAAACGGCAGCAACAGCTGATTCTGGCCGTTGGCGAGAAAGTCTTGCAAGTCCCAGCATGGGGCTTCGACCCAGCACTGGCTATCGCGGTGCGGCTCGCCATTGCCGAAGACTTGGTCGCTGAGAATTCCACCGGCTACGTAATTTCAACAGCAGGGGAGCTTTTCGTTAAAGAAATTCTGAAAGACACCGACTTGTTCGGGCGAGAGCGTTCGTTTTTGTCTGCCGTCGGAAAAGGGCTAACAGAGGGAATGGTCGAAGCAACCGCGAGCGGCTGGGAGGCAAAGTGATTATTCGTGGCGTAAGACTAAGGGCAACCACCAACGAGGGGGAGTTCGGGTTTAGTTTCAACTTCGCGCGGACCCTGACGATCGTTCGGGCCAAGAACTCGAGTGGCAAGAGTACGCTATTCAACAGCTTGCTTTATGGCCTCGGCATGGAAGAACTTGTTGGGGGCAAAAATGAGAAGGCTCTCCCATACGCAGTCAAGGAGCATATAGAGTACAACGGGCGCCAAATCCTGATCACGGCATCGGAGGTGCTACTTGAGATCGAAAGTCGTTCGGGAGAAGTGGTCACGCTGCGTCGCGCAATCCGGGACGCAGTGAGAGACCCGAAGCTGATTGAGGTGTTTTCGGGAGCGCACGTGACTGAAGGTCAGACACTTGGCGAAGCCCGGCCTACCTACGTGCACGACGGCGGAGGTGCCAAGCGACCCGAAGGTTTTCATAGATTTCTTGAGACCTTCCTGGGGCTGAACCTGCCGAGAGTGCCAACCACGAGCGGCGGAGAGACCAAGCTCTACCTACAGGCGGTCTTTGCTGCCTTAGCTGTCGAGCAGAAGCGAGGATGGACGGACTACATCGCCAACATTCCGTTCTATGGCATTCGTGATGCACGGACCAAGGTAGTCGAGTTCCTGCTTGGTCTGGATGTATTCGAGACGAACGCTGAGCGCAATCGGCTTAACGCCGAATCGGTTGAGATTGATACTGACTGGCGGAAGGTGTACGAAGAGTTGCGGCGAGAAGCCAACCCGCTTGGTGCGGTAATCGACGGCGCTCCTTCCGTCCCCTCTGCTCTCTTCAAAGAGGGTGAGGCAAGCATCAGAAAGCTGGCTGGAAGTTCCTCCGTGACCTTATCAGAGCACATAGGCCAGTTGCGAGCCGAGTACGCGGCCTTACAGGGGCAGGCCGAGCAGTATCACAAGTCCTCAGGTGCTGAGGCGATGCAAGGCATCACGGTTGCGATGGAGGAACTGCAAGCGCTGAGTGTATTGCACGAGCGAGCAACGGCCCTTCACGCTGAGCAGCGGGTATCCTTGAATGAATACGAAAAGCTCCTCGCGGAGACGAACGAGGACCTGGAGCGGAACAAGACGACAGCGAAGCTACGTGAACTCGGTGCAAAGCACGATGTGGCGACCGCCGTCGGAAAGTGCCCTACCTGTGATCAGCCGGTAGAAGACACGTTATTGGCTGGGGCTGTGACCGGCCCCCAAATGGACTTGGCGACCAATATCGCTTATCTAGAGAGTCAGCGCCGCATGCTGATGCGTCAGATTGCTGGCTTGAAGACTGATTTGCTGGCATCGGACGTCCGAGTTGCCGAGCTGGCCGCCCGTATCGCCAGCAAGCGCGACCTGCTGACTGCGATGCGTGGCGACGTGACTTCTGGAGCATCGGAGTCAAAAGCCATCGTGCGCCGGCAGGTTCAGATTGAAGTCGAGGTGGAGGGACTCGAAAAGCTACAGGCAAAGGCTATGGAACTGTTCGCACGGCTTGGGAAAATTGCGGAGCGGATGAGCGCCAACCAGGCAGCGAGAAGAGGAATGCCGAAGGAGGCCTACAGTCCGATAGATATCGAGCGCATCAATCGCTTTCAGCTGAACTTCAGAGCGAACGCGGGAGCGTTCGGCTACGAAAGTGCCCCGATTCGCGATGTTGAAATCGGTAAGGACACTCTGGTTCCATGTCTTGCCAAGATGGAGCTCCGTGAAATTCGGACCGACATTAAGTCAGACTCGAGCGCCAGCGACTTTGTTCGACTCATTTGGAGCTACCTGCTTGCGCTGCATCAGTCCTCAGCTATGTCCTTGTCCCCGGGCAATCATCCAGGACTGTTGATGTTCGACGAGCCGGGCCAGCACTCTATGGCGGTCGACAGTCAACATGCGCTTCTTAAGCAACTGGCCAGCGAGACGAGCTTGCAGAGTATTGTCGCAGCCTCTTTCGATGAGGCGGAGGAGGTTTTTCGTCAGGCCACACAGGGCATTCAGTACACCCTCATCGAATGGGATGGCAAGCTCTTGCGGCCTCTGTGATGACGGCTAACCGGCACAATGCAGACCTACCACGCGCGGCACCTTGCCGGCAGCTAAGGCCGATCAACGGTCTTTCGAGTCGGGCAGACATTCGGCCGAAGTGGCCATTCCTAGGGTGGGCAGTAGCCGCTTTGCAAAAAATCCGGACGTGCCCCCTATCGGACTGCGACTCTTGTCTTCGTAAGCTGAACTGCTTGCCGATTTAAATATAAGAATGACCGAAATGGCAAGATACAAAGTACCTCCGGTTAATCTTCGTATTCGAATCTATCCAGAGTCGGCACGACAGGCCTATGAGCTAATAGAACAAGCCGACACTGCCATGAAGAAGATTTTTCTTGGAGAGGATTTGTCGCAGCAGGAATGGAATTCACTTCTAGGCTCAGACTACCTCGAGCCAACACAAACCGAACGTAGGGAAGAAGGCGTTGAAGAAGTTAATGAGCAGCTTTACTCGGCCTCAAAGCTACAGATTGCAAGCGCGCATCCATTTATATACACAGACATCGAGACTGAAATTCTTGCTTACTTTGGACGGTACCCGGAGCTGCTGTACTCGTTGCCGCCGCGAAAGTTCGAAGAACTGATTGCATCTGTATTTCACAAAAACGGCTTCGATGTAGAACTAACGCCAGAGACGCGTGACGGCGGTGTCGACATAATTGCAGTGCAGCGTGATGATTTGTGCGGCGGCAGTTTGAACTTGATTGAGTGCAAACGTTACCTTCCTCAAAACACCGTGGGCATTGGCGTTGTTCAGCGGCTGTACGGTGTTGTTGAGCAGCACAAGGCGACAAAAGGAATCATTGTTACAACCTCTAGCTTCACTAAAGACGCAAAAGAGGCTGCGGAATTCTCTAAGCATCGACTTGCTCTTAATGATTACAGTAACTTGGCGTCTTGGTTGAAAGCGTTTAGAAAATAGTCGCAACAAGCATAGATGTACGAGTGCTAATTGAAGTGAGCATCGTGATCTCGTTCGGGTTGGAAGTCTTCATTTCTCCTGTGGCTTTATTGCAATCGCAATGAAGCCATAGCTCGCTAAATGGGATTACATTGGCCGGCGCGTACGCTTAATGAGGCCAAGGTGGTTGCCCAGGCCAACCGGATCACGCTCGTCGACGGCAGCATGCTGCTGATGATGATCGAGCGCCTGCCCGAGGGGGAGTGGCAGGATCTGCTCGCCTTCGCCACGGCGGGTGACTACGCCACGCCCACCTGTCCGAGTTGCGGCATCAAGATGCGGGCGGTGCAGGGCAAGGGCGGGCGTCCCGATTTCTGGGGGTGTCATCACTACCTCCGGTGCCGTCAGGTGCTGGGGATGCGGCGCAGTGTGGAGGCGGCGGCGTCAGGGACGGCGCGCTGATTTCGGATTGTTGGTCGCTCAAGGTATGTGGCTGCGATACCGTGAGCAGGCGACCGGCAATTTCGCATCACCCTGCAGGGCCCTTTATCAAGGAAGGATCGCAATGAAGTCACGAACAAGCTGGATTAGCTTCATGGGTTTTGGCCTTTATTTTGGCCTCCTGCTTGTTCCAAAGGCCTTTCCCGGTATGAGTGCAACGGCCATTGTAGTTTTGCTGCAGTTTTCAGCATTGGTGGTCATGCCTTCACTGCTCATCTTGGCAATCTGGTGCATCGGAGCTTTTGCCGTAGCCAAGTTCAGACGGCTGCCCATTGACGGGAAGTTACTTTCCGCAGGGCGTGTTGCTTTGGCGGGGATTTCGATGCTTGCCACATTTTTGGCGTTAGGTGCCATTCTCCCTAATGCATTGCCCAGTGGCTCCTACGATGAGCCCTTCAATAGAGACGTTTGGTTGGATCCTGCCGCCAAGCCATCCATCCCGGGAGGGGCGACGTCACGTCAGAGAATGCTGGCAGATGTCATCGCCCAGCTACCACACAAGAGTCGCAGCGAGCTTGAAGCCATGCTAGGACCTTCCATGGATACGCCGTATTTCAAGAGCACTGGACGCGACCTCATCTATGTAACGGGCCCGCAGCGTGATTCACTCTTTGCTATGGATTCCGAGTGGCTTCTGATTTGGTTGGATGAAGATGGTATCTATCAACGTCACGCGATTGTTACTGACTGAGTGCCTACGGCCCAACAGCCCCCTCAATCACCCCCCCAATCTTGATTGACGAAACCTCTACATCCCCCCGCCACCCCACTGATAACCTCGTCCTCACTCAACCCCACCCGAGGTCATCGTGGACAAGGACATCACTGCACCCTCCCTGCGTAGCCGCCTGATCCAGGCGGCATTGGACTGTTTTCTCGCCGACGACTACCACAACGTCACCACCCGGCGGATTGCCGAGTGTGCGGGCGCCAATGTGTCGATGATCCGTTACTACTTCGGCAGCAAGGAGGGGCTGTACGAGGAGATGATCCGGGAGACCTTGAGCCCCTTGCTGGACGTGCTGGATGGTCCTTTGCTGGCGTCGACCACGGGTTTCGAGGAATTTCTGGGTTTGTACTACCGGACGATGTCGGAGCGGCCGGAGTTTCCCCGCCTGATTCTCAAGGTGCTGGCGCTCCGCCATGGGCCGGGGCGGCGGTTCATCCAGCAGTTGCTGGAGCGGGGGCGGACGCGGGGGGCGCGCAAGGTGGCGGACCTGAAGGCCCAGGGGCAGGTGGCGGCCGCGGTGGATCCGGACATCGTGCGCATGAGCTTCGTGAGTCTGGCCATGACGCCGATGCTGCTCAAGGACGTCTTCGAGGAGCAGATGGAGCGCCCGATGGATGCGGCTTTCCTGGCCCGGCTGGCTGCCTTCAACGGGCACCTGCTGGCGGCCGGGCTGGCGCCCGTTGTGTCTGGCGGCACGGGAGAGCCGGCATGAGCTTCCAGATGAATGCGGGGGCGGTGGGGCGCTTTGCCCGGGCCATGAAGTTCGGTGCCTGGCTCCAGTCGATTCCCAACAGGCTCACGCCGGCGCCCTTCCGGCTGGTGCAGATGGGCTCGGCTTACTGGCAGTCGCGGGCGCTCTTTGTGGCGGCCCGGCTGGATGTGGCCTCGGTGCTGGGGAGCGGGAGCCTGCCTGTGGCCGACTTGGCGGAGCGGCTGGGTGCCGATGCGGATGCCCTTGGCCGGTTGATGCGTTTTCTGGCGGCGATGGGGGTGTTCGAGGAGACGGCGCCCCGGGTGTTCCGCAACAACCGGCTGTCCCGTTGCCTGGACCGCCAGGACCCGCAATGCGTGCGGGCGATGATCCTGCTGCACAACGCCGAGCCCATGAGCCGTGCCTGGTTCGAGCAGCTGGAGGCCGGGGTGCGCAGCGGCACGCCGCCTTTCCAGCTGGGCCATGGCGAAGATCTGTTTGCCTATCTCGACCGCCATGCGGATTTCGACCAGCTCTTCTCGGAGGCGATGGACAGTGTCGAGGCCTTGGCCGGGGACGGCTTTGCCACCGACATGGACTGGGGCCGTTTTACGCGGGTCATCGATGTGGGCGGGTCGCGGGGGAGCAAGGCGCTGGCCATCCTCAGGCGCCATCCGGCCATGACGGCGCTGGTGGTCGATCGCCCCCAGGTGGTGGCCGAGGCGCAGCGGTACTGGGCCGGGCAGTCGGCGGAGGGCGTCGAGCGCCTGTGTTTCGAGGCGGGCGATCTGTTCGAGGGGCTTCCCGCAGCAGCGGGGCCGCAGGATGTCTACCTGCTGTCGGCGGTGCTGCACGGCTTTGATGACGCCCAATGCGTGCGCGCCCTGCGGCAGGTGCGCGCTGCCATCGGCGGCAGCGGTGCCCGCGTGGCCGTTCTGGAGATGGTGCTGCCGGAAAGCGGCGCCGACCTGGCCGCCACGTCCTTCGACATGCAGATGTTCGTCGGCTGCCGGGGGCGCGAACGCAGCCTCGGTGAATGGAAGGCGCTGTTCCAGGCCGGTGGGCTGACACTGGACGAGTGCGTGCGGCTGCGTTCGCTGGGCAGCATCCTGGTGCTGGGGGCGGGCTGAGGCGCGCGTGCTGGGCGCGTGCCGTGGCATGGGCTTGCAGACAAACTCGGCCGTATTGGCACCTGGCAGCCACCACGACGGGCAGGGCTCCCTGAAAGCCCGGATCACCGCCTTTGGCTTTCCCCAAGCTTGCCCGGACTACACTGCGCGGCGCCTTCATCCGACGAGGAAACCGCAATGATCCCGTGCCCCGCCAGCCCTGAGCCCCGCCGCCCTTCACCCCGTCGACGGGGAGGAGGGCGCATCGGGCCTGGCGCGCTGGCCCTGGTGGCGCTGGTCTTGTCGGCCTGCACCGCCGCGCCCCATGTGCACGGGGCCGGGGCTGGCGACGTCGTCACTGGTAGCGGCTCGCCCGTCGTGGTGCTGCAGGCGGGGTTTGGCGACAGCAAGGAGACCTGGAGCCGGATCATCCCGGATCTGGCCCGCGACCACACCGTCTTTGCCTACGACCGCCCGGGCACCGGCGGCAGCCCGCCCACCGATGCGCCGCGCGATCCCTGCAGCATCGCCGCCGAGCTGCGCGCCAGGCTGGGCGCGGCCGGCCTCAAGCCGCCCTATGTGCTGGTCGGCCATTCCCTCGGCGGCCTCTACCAGTATGCGTATGCCAAGCTCTACCCGGCCGATGTGGCGGGTTTCGTGCTGGTGGACCCGACCCATCCGCGCAACTGGGAGGCCGTGCAAAGCGGCCAGCCGGAAGCCGCCATGCTCATCAAGGCGCTGAAGGCGGTGGTCTGGAGCGATGTGCAGCGTCGCGAGTTCGATGGCCAGACGGACTGCCTGGACAGGCTGGACATGGATACGCCCCTCGCCCTCAAGGGCCGGGTGCTGATCTCCGGCCGCCCGCAGCCGGAGGCCAGCGAGGACTACGAGCGACGGCGCCAGGTGCTTGGGCAGGACTGGCGGCGGATGGCCGGGGTGGCGCAGGCGGAGATCGTCTGGGGGTCGAGCCACTTCATCCAGAAGGAGCAGCCCGCCACGGTGATCGCGGCGATACGTCAGGTGTCGGGCCGGGCGTCGACGCAGGCTCCGGCCCCGGCTGTTCAGCCGGAGGCGACCGTCACCCTGGGGCACCTGCCGCCGATCACCCTGCAGCCGGGGCGGACCTCCCGGGCTCAGGTGGAGGCGACCCTGGGCAAGCCCGCGGAGATCCTGCACGACGGCGCGCGGGAGATCTGGATCTACAGCGACAAGCCCGTCAGCTTGCCGTGGGCGGTGAGCGTGATTCCGGTCATTGGCGACGTGGCCGAGGCGGTCAGGTTGATCCAGGACACCCGCGTCCAGCATGAGCTGGTGCTGCAGTTCGACGAGCAGGGGCTGGTCCTCGGGCATGCCCTGCGCCAGATCAACGGCCAGGCGGCGGGCTCCTGACCCACCGCACGGAGCCTGGCGAGTCCGGGCGCCGCGTTGCGGCACCCGGGGCGATCACAGCGCGATCGACTCCCGCTTCAACACCTCGGCCAGTGCCTGGTCGATGCGGCTCAGGACCCAGCTGCTGCCGTCCTGCTCCAGCTGGCCGGTGTTGCTCAGCCCGAACACTGCAAAATCGCCGCTCTGGTCTATCACCGCCTCGGCCATGAAGCCGGGCACGTGGCCGGTGTGGGTGAGCAGCACCCGGTTCGGCGTGGCCTGTGCTTGCCAGCCCCAGACGTAGCGGCCGGCCGGCGCGTTGCGCAGCGCGTTCACATAGGTGCGTGGCAGGGGCGTGGACGCGCCGCGCAGGGCCTGGACGTGCCAGCGCAGCCAGTGGGCGTAGGCGGCGCCGGTGCAGGCCCAGTGCCCGGCCGGCCCGATGATGTCCAGCCAGTCCTGGGTGGCGAGGGCGTCGTCGGTGGCTTCGACCACGCTCAGGGCGCCCGCTGCGCCCTGGTGGCCCCAGAGCAGGTCGTGCTCGCCCGGTACCGGCGAGCGCCAGCTGCCCTGCAGCCCGAGCGGCTGGACCAGCTGCTCATGGAAGACGGCTTCGAAGGTCTTGCCCGTGGCCGTCTCGATGATGGCCGCGGCCAGCACATAGCCGGCGTTGGAGTAGTGAAAGTCGCGCCCCGGCGTCAGGCCGGCGGCCGGCGCTTGGGCCAGCAGCCAGCGGGCGAAATAGACGCGCCGCCCCGCCGGCGTGGTGGGGAGTGGGCTGGTCTCGGCCTCGACGTGGGCGATGAAGGCTTGCTCCTCCGTGCCGCCGCCGGTGAAGGCCGGCAGGCCGCCGAGATGGTGCAGCAGATCGCTCAGCGTCACCCCGGCGTAGGCGGGATGGATCTCGCCGGCCCATCCGCCGAAGGCCTCGGGCAGGGTCAGCGACAGGGCCGGCCCGCCGCGCTCGGCCAGGGCGACAAGGGCGGCGCAGGTCATGGCCTTGGTGTTGGAGCCGATGGCGAAGCGGTCGTCGCGCGTCACCAGGGCGGGCTGTCCGAGCCGGCGCCGGCCGGCCACGACATCGATGCTGGCCTGGTCCGTCACCTTGCCCAGCGCCACGCCGACCAGGCCCGAGGCGACGGCGGCCTCGGCTTCGGTCTTGAGCAGGGCCGTGGTCCGGTCCTGCGCCGAGTCGCCCGAGCTGCCGCCGCAGGCCGCCAGGCCCAGGCCAAGCCCGGAGGACAGGAAGAGTTTCAGCACCGTGCGGCGGTGCAGGGGAGAGGAGGTAAGGGGGTATGACATGGGGGAACTCCGAAGTGATGACGGAGCGCAGTGTGCGAGCGCCCACCCAAAGGGAAGCCAAAGGTCGGAGCCCGGAAGGGAGACACCGCCCGGGGCACCGGCGGACGGCCTGCGATGCCCTGCGGTGTCTTTGGCTTTGCCTAAGCCTGGGGCAGTAAAATGCGCGCCATGCATATCCTGTTGGTGGAAGACGACCTCGATCTGGGCCCCGCCCTGCTTGCCGCGCTGCAGGCCGAAGGCATGAGCGCCCAGTGGGTGCGCCGGGTGGGCGATGCCCGGAGCGCGCTTGGCCCCGAGGTGGACCTGGTGCTGCTCGACCGCGCCCTGGGGGGCCAGGACGGGCTGGACCTGCTGCGCCAGTGGCGGGCGCGGCGGATCGACACGCCGGTGATCATGATCACCGCCCGGTCGGCCCTCACGGATCGGCTGGAAGGCCTCGACGAAGGGGCCGACGACTACCTGGTCAAGCCCTTCGATATTCCCGAGTTGCTGTCGCGGGTGCGGGCTGTGCACCGCCGCCACCGGCAGCAGGCCAGCGAGTTGTGGGAGCTGGGCGGGCTCAGCGTTTCGCCGCGCGCCCATCAAGCCTGGCTGGACGGGGAGCTGCTGTCCCTGTCGGCGCGGGAGTTCCAGCTGCTGATGGCCCTGGCCCGGGATGCCGGCACGGTCGTGCCCAAGCAGGTGCTGGGTCAGCTGCTGGAGCCCCTGGGCGACCCGGTGGATGCGGCCACGGTCGAGGTGCATCTGTCCAACCTGCGCCGCAAGATCGGCGCCGAGCGCATCCGCACGGTGCGTGGCGTGGGTTACCAGCTGCGCGCATGCTGAGCCAGGCTTCGCTGCAGGGCCGCTTGCTGCGGGTGTTGCTGGTGGCCTTCGGGCTGGTCACCGGCGTGTTGATTGCCATGGATTACCTGGCCTTCCAGTCCGGTATCTCCGAACGGGTGGCGCAGCGGTCGGCGGCGGAAGGGCTGGCCGAGGCGCTGGCCGACGCGGACGAGCAGGTCGCCGCGGCCATCGTGCGGGCCACCGAGTTGCAGTTCAACCGGTCCCGCCGCGCCGCGGGCCTGCCGGACATCGAGGACCTGGCCTTCCAGCTGCAAACGGCCGACGGCCGCCTGGTGTATGCCTCCGCGGCCCTGCAGGGGCTGGCGCCCCTGTTGCCCGGGCAGGCGCATCAGGATGTGGCTCTTGTGAAGGGGCGGCCTTACTGGCCATGGCAGCACGAAAGCGCCCGCTGGCGGGTTACCCTGCTCGAGCCGGTGGTGCAGGACAGCCTGCTGCTGCGCTGGCTCGGCGGAGGTCTGCTGCCCGCCATCCTGGTGGCGATTCCTTTGTTGCTGCTGCCCCTGTGGTGGGCGGTGCGCACCGGGCTGGCCCCGCTGCGCCGGCTGGTGGCGGCCCTGGCCGGGCGGGACGCCAGCACGCTGACTCCGCTGCAGCTCGATCTGCGGTATGCCGAGTTGCAGCCCATCGTCGGGGCCATCGATGGGCTGCTGGCCCGTGCCCGTCAGCATGTGGAGCGGGAGCGGGCGCTGACCCACAACACCGCCCATGAACTGCGCACCCCGCTGGCCGTGGTAGCCGCGCAGGCCCATGCGTTGGCGGCCGCGCCCGACGCCGAGGCCGCCGACCTGGCACGCCAGGGCATCCAGCGCGGGGTGCAGCGCACCTCGCACCTGGTGGAGCAGCTGCTCACCCTGGCGCGCCTCGAAACGCCCGGTGCCGCCCAGGCGGCAGAAGCCGTGGACCTGGTGGCGGTGTGCCGCCAGCACCTCATCGATCTCACGCCCCTGGCGGACACCCGGGGCATGGAGATGGCCCTGGTGTCACCGGAGCAGGTCCAGACGCGGGTGTTCCTGCCGGCCCTGCATTCGATCCTCGACAACCTGCTGCGCAACGCCCTCAACCACTGCCCGCCCGGCGCGCAGGTGGAGATGCGGCTGCGGCGTGAGGGCGGCCAGCTCTGCCTGGAGGTGGTGGATGACGGCCCCGGCATGCCGGCCGAGGAGCGCGCGCACGCCTTCGAGCGCTTCTACCGGGGGCAGGCGGCGGGCCCGGGGTCCGGCCTGGGCCTCGCGATCGTCAGCGAGGCGGCCCGGCTGTTGGGCTGGCGGGTCTTTCTGGCCGAAGGGGAGGGCGGGCGGGGGCTGCGGGCGGGGGTCGTCTGGCCTGATCGACCGGCTTGACGGACGGAAGCCGTGCCCGGCACCGGCGCACGGTTTTCCACGGGGAAAACAGCGATAATGGCGGCCATTTTTTCGGACGCCATCTCAGGAATTCCCCCATGGAAATCAAGGTCAATTTTCTCGACAAGCTTCGTCTCGAGGCCAAGTTCGATGACTTCACGGTGGTGGCCGATCAGCCTATCCGCTACAAGGGCGATGGCTCGGCGCCGGGGCCGTTCGACTACTTCCTGGCGTCGTCCGCCTTGTGCGCGGCCTACTTCGTCAAGCTGTACTGCGAGACCCGCAACATCCCCACCGACAACATCCGCCTGTCGCAGAACAACATCGTCGACCCGGAGAACCGCTACAAGCAGATCTTCAAGATCCAGGTGGAGCTGCCGGCGGACATCTCCGCGGCGGACCGGCAGGGCATCCTGCGCTCCATCGAGCGCTGCACCGTCAAGCGGGTGGTGCAGACCGGGCCGGAGTTCGTGATCGAGGAGGTGGACAACCTGGACGCGGACGCCCAGGCGCTGCTCACCCTCGACCCGGCCTCGGGGGCGAGCACCACTATTCTGGGCAAGGATCTGCCGCTGGAGCAGACCATCGCCAACATGTCCGGGGTGCTGGCGGGCCTGGGGATCAAGATCGAGATCGCCTCCTGGCGCAATCTGGTGCCCAACGTGTGGTCGCTGCACATCCGCGACGCGCATTCGCCGATGTGCTTCACCAACGGCAAGGGGGCCACCAAGGAGAGCGCGCTGGCCTCGGCCCTGGGCGAATACATCGAGCGGCTCAACTGCAACCATTTCTACAACGATCAGTTCTGGGGTGAGGACATCGCCAACGCGGAGTTCGTGCATTACCCGGACGAGCGCTGGTTCAAGCCGGGCCGCAAGGACGCGCTGCCGGCCGGGATCCTCGATGCCCATTGCCTGGCGATCTACAACGCCGACGGTGAGCTGCGCGGTTCGCACCTGTACGACACCAACTCGGGCAACGTGCAGCGGGGCATCTGTGCGCTGCCCTATGTGCGCCAGTCGGATGGCGAGGTGGTGTATTTCCCCACCAACCTGATCGACAACCTGTTCCTCAGCAACGGCATGAGCGCCGGCAACACGCTGGCCGAGGCGCAGGTGCAATGCCTGTCGGAGATCTTCGAGCGGGCGGTGAAGCGCGAGATCCTGGAAGGCGAGATCGCGCTGCCCGACGTGCCGCAGGCGGTATTGGCCAAGTACCCCGGCATCGTGGCCGGCATCGAAGAACTGGAACGGCAGGGCTTCCCGGTGCTGGTGAAGGATGCGTCCCTGGGCGGCCGCTACCCGGTGATGTGCGTGACCCTGATGAACCCGCGCACCGGCGGTGTGTTCGCGTCCTTCGGCGCCCACCCCAGCCTGGAGGTGGCGCTGGAGCGCAGCCTCACCGAGCTGCTGCAGGGGCGCAGCTTCGAGGGCCTCAACGATCTGCCCCGGCCCACCTTCGAGAGCAACGCGGTCACCGAGCCCAACAACTTCGTCGAGCACTTCATTGACTCCAGCGGGGTGGTGTCGTGGCGCTTCTTCAGCGCCCGGGCTGACTATGAGTTCGTGGAGTGGGACTTCTCCGGGCATGGGGAGGAGTCCAACGTGCAGGAGGCCGCCACCCTGTTCGGCATCCTCGAGGAGATGGGCAAGGAGGTGTACATGGCGGTGTATGACAAGCTCGGCGCCACGGCCTGTCGCATCCTGGTGCCGGGCTACTCGGAGGTCTATCCGGTGGAGGACCTGATCTGGGACAACACCAACAAGGCCCTGGCCTTCCGCGCCGACATCCTCAACCTGCACCGCCTCGACGATGCCGCGCTGGAGGCGCTGCTGGAACGCCTGGAGGACAGCGAACTCGACGACTACACCGACATCATCACCCTGATCGGCATCGAGTTCGACGAGAACACCGCGTGGGGGCAGCTGACCATCCTGGAGCTGAAGCTGCTGATCAACCTGGCCCTGAAGGAGTTCGAGGCGGCCAAGGAGCAGGTGGAGGCCTACCTGCAGTACAACGAAAACACCGTGGACCGCGGCCTGTTCTACCAGGCCCTGGATGTGGTGCTGGAGGTGCTGCTGGACGACGAGCTGGAGCTGGACGACTACGTGGGCAACTTCCGGCGCATGTTCGGCAACCCGCGGATGGATGCGGTGCTGGGCTCGGTGGACGGCAGCGTGCGCTTCCATGGCCTGACCCCGACGAGCATGAAGCTGGAGGGGCTGGACCGGCACCAGCGCCTGATCGACAGCTACCGCAAGCTGCACACGGCGCGGGCCCGGGTGGCGGCGGGGACCCGCTGAGGTGAGCGTGCTGGAACAGCAGCTGAGCTTTCTGCGGGAGATCGACCGGCTCAAGACGGTGCTGCGGCAGTCGCCCTTGCTGGACCAAAGCCGCAAGGAAAACTCCGCCGAGCACTCCTGGCACCTGGCCCTTTACGCGCTGTTGCTGCAGGAGCACGCCGCCGGGGCGGTGGACGTGAACCGGGTGGTGCAGATGCTCCTGCTGCACGACATCGTGGAGATCGATGTCGGCGACTTTCCGATTCATGGCGGGTCGTCGCCGGCACTGCAGGCGGAGCAGGAGGCCCGCGCGGCGGAGCGCCTGTTCGGTTTGCTGCCGCCCGTGCAGGGCCAGCGCTTCCTGGCCCTGTGGCAGGAGTTCGAGCGCGCCGAGACCGAGGATGCGCAGTTTGCCAAGGCGCTCGACCGCTTCCAGCCGCTGCTCATCAACGTGTTCACCGGCGGGGGAACCTGGACGGAGAACGGCGTTTCGATGGAGCAGGTCTTTGCCCGTTACGGGCCGGTGATCCAGCGCGGCGCACCGGCGCTGTGGGCCGTCTGCGAAACCTGGGTCAGGCGGCATTTCGGGGGGTAGGCGGGGCCTTGCCGCCCCGGGGTTTCCGGAGGCGGAGCAGGGCTGAGCCCCGCGCCGCCAGGGAAGGGCGCGTGCCTCAGGGGCGTACCGCGGCGGCGATGTCCAGGCAGCGCAGGCGCAGCGTGGGGTCGAAGACGTCGCTGACCAGCATCACCTCGTTGGCGCCGGTGGCGGCCACCAGCCGCTTGAGCCCGTCACGCACGGTGTCCGGGCTGCCGATCACCGCGGCACCGAGGAATTCGGCAATGCCGGACCGTTCTTCGGGCGACAGCCCGGCCAGGAAGTTCTCCTTGGGCGGCTGCAGGCGGCGCCGGTCGCCGCGCAGGATGCCCAGCACGCGCTGGAAGGTGCTGCTGGCCAGGTATTCCGCTTCTTCGTCGGTGGGGGCGGCAATCAGCGGCACGCCGATCACCACATAAGGCTCGGCGAGCTGCTCCGAGGGGCGGAAGTGGGTCCGGTACAGGTCCACCGCCTGCAGCAGCATGCGCGGCGCGAAGTGGGAGGCGAAGGCATAGGGCAGGCCCCGCTCGGCGGCCAGGCGGGCCGAGAACAGGCTGGAGCCGAGCAGCCAGATGGGCACCCGGGTGCCGGCGCCGGGCATGGCGATCAGGCGCTGGCCGGGCTCGGCCGGGGCGAGCAGGTGCTGCAGCTCGGCCACGTCATTGGGGAAGTCTTCCTCCCGCTCGACGCGGTCGCGGCGCAGGGCCCGCATGGTCAGGCCGTCGGTGCCGGGGGCGCGGCCCAGGCCCAGGTCGATGCGGCCCGGAAAGAGCTCGGCCAGGGTGCCGAAGGCCTCGGCCACCACCAGCGGGGCATGGTTGGGCAGCATCACGCCGCCGGAGCCAACCCGGATGGTGGAGGTGCCGCCGGCGATGTGGCCGACCAGCACGGCGGTGGCCGAGCTGGCGATGCCGGCCATGTTGTGGTGCTCGGCCAGCCAGTAGCGGTTGAAGCCCAGGGATTCCGCATGGCGGGCGGTGCGCAGGGAGATGGCCAGGGCGTCGGCCACCGTGCCGCCTTCGCGGACGGCGACCAGGTCGAGGAAGGAAAGCGGGATCGAAGGCTCGGGGAGGGAGGTGGTCATTGTTCGGTATCTTTATTGTGGTGTGGCGGTGGTCTGCTGATGCTCCGCCGGAGCGGATCAGGCGCGCGTCAGCCAGCCCTTCAAGGCGCCGGTGAGGCGAGGCATCACCAGCCAGGTCATCATCAGCACGGCAAGGCCGGTGATGATGGCCGTGCGCACCAGGAAGGGCAGTGGCGTGAGCAGCGGCGCGACGAAGAATAGCAGCAGCGATACGGTTGGGAAGATCCCCAGCCAGGTCAGGGTGGCCATCTTCCAGCGCACCGGCGGGCGGCTGGCGGGCGTGGCGGGCAGGGCGAACCAGGCCTCCAGGCCGGTCAGGACGCGATAGTCCGGGTCTCCGTCGGCCACCGTGCTCAGGCGTTCGTGCCATTGCTGACGGGCCTCGGAGGCATCCCAGCGGTCGAGGTCGGCCTGAGAGGCGAAACGCATGACGACCTGGTAGAGGTCGCCCGGCGTCTGGGGCGGGATCAGGTCTGCGCCGAGAAAACCGGGGAACTTGCCGGTCTCCGCGAACATGCCGCGCACCACGGCTTCATAGCTGCTCTCGCAGCCCGGTTTGGCCTTGCGCTTGGCGATGCGGCTGATCGGGGTGGGGGCGGTGGTCGGGCTTGAACTCATGGGGGCACCTCGGAAAGGGTCGCCTTGGGATTGTCGCCTAATCCCTTGCTGCTGGGCAGGGGCAGGGGCAGGGACGCGGCCGCCTGTCTTGCCCGATAATGGGCTCCTGTCGGCAGGTTTTGCAGGTCAATCAGTGCGGGGCGCGTGCCGCTCCACAGGAAGGAAGGATGTAAATGCAGGAGTTCGTTTTCGACCATGCCTTCTGGATCGCCCTGATCCAGATCATCGGCATCGACATCGTGCTGTCCGGCGACAACGCCGTAGTGATCGCCCTGGCGGCCCGCTCGTTGCCCGAGGCGGATCGCCGCCGGGCGGTGATGTGGGGCAGCAGCGCGGCGGTGGTGATGCGGGTCACCCTCACCATCGTTGCCGCGGAGCTGCTGCGCCTGCCGCTCCTCAAGGCGGCCGGGGCGGTGCTCCTGCTGTGGATCGCCGTGCAGTTGCTGTTGCCCGAGGACGAGGGGGAAGGTGAAGGCGAGGCGGTCAAGGGCGGGTTCTTCGCGGCCATCAAGACCATCATGCTCGCCGACCTGGTGATGAGCATGGATAACGTGGTGGCCATTGCCGGGGCGTCCAAGGGCAGCCTGCTGTTGCTGATCCTGGGGCTCGGCCTGAGCATTCCGCTGGTGGTGTTCTCAAGCACCTTCCTGATGAAGGTGATGGAGCGCTTCCCCATCGTGGTCACCGGCGGCGCCGCCCTGCTGGGCTTCGTGGCTGGCGAGATGGTGGTCAGCGACCTCTTCCTGGGGCCGTGGATCGATGCCAATGCGGCCTGGCTGCACCGGGCGCTGCCGATCGCCGGAGCGGTCTTCGTGGTGGGCACCGGCAAGCTGCTGGCCGCCCGCAAGGCGCGTCGGGCTGCCCTCGAGTTGTCGCTGGGGGAAGCCTCCCCCGAGTCTGGAACACCCCGCTGAAGGAGCTGCATCCATGAACAAGATCCTGATCCCCATCGATGGCTCCGAGGCCTCCGCGGCCGTGCTCAAGACGCTGCCCGCCTGGCTGGAGCGTCTGGCCGGCACGCCGGAGATCCACCTGATCAACGTGCAGCACCCGGTTGGCCAGGACGTGGGCCAGTTCGTCGGCCACAACACGCTCCAGAATTATCACCGGGAGGAGGGCCTCAAGGCCCTGGCCACCGTGCATGCAGGGCTGGCCGCCGCCGGCATCGAGGCCGGCCGCCATGTACTGGTGGGCGAGGACGCGGCGGCGGCCATCACCGGCTTCGCCCGCGAGCAGGGCTGCAACGCGATCTTCATGACCACCCACGGGCGCGGCGCGCTGGCCAAGCTGTTCCTGGGCTCGGTCGCCTCCGAGGTGGTGCGCCTTGCCGAGGTGCCGGTCACGCTGGTGAAGTGATGTCCTGCGGAGGGCCGCCGAGGGGCTCGGGCCGGCTCGCGGGGCGCCCGGGCCGGCTCACGAGGTGCCGCATTCGCCGATGAGCCAGGTCCGGAAGCGGGTCAGGGCGTCGTCGTCCGACTTGTCTTCGCGATAAGCCAGGTAGTGCAGGGTTTCCTCCAGCACCACCTCCTGTTCGACCGGCCTGACCAGCCGTCCCTGGGCGAGCAGGGGGGCCACCAGGTGGTCGAAGCCGAGGACGACGCCCTGGTCGCTGAGCACCATCTGGATCAGCAGGTTGTAATCGTTGGTGCTGAAATAGTGCGGACCGCGGCGCAAGCGCTCCTCGAGATCCAGGTGGTGGATGGCCAGCCACACCTTCCAGTCAACGTGTTCGGCCACCTGGGACCGCCCGTAGGGGCTGAGGTCCAGCAGGACACCGTCGCGCAGCCCCTCCAGCGTTTGAATCTCCGGGTGCGTCTCGAGATAGCCCGGCGTGCATACCGGGTAGATCCGGTCATGAAAGAGCGGGGTGCTGACGTAGCCCTCCCTCACCCTCGACATCTTCGTGACAAAGATGTCGGGCGCCATCCCGGGCTCCAGAGACAGGAAGTTCTGGGTGGTCACCAGGCTCAGGTCGATATCCGGATTGGCGCTGAAGAAGCCCGGCAGCCTGTGCGACATCCATAAGGCGGAGAAGGCCGGGGTGCAGCAGAGGGTCAGGGTGCGCCGGCTGGTCTCGCCAAAATCCCGGCGGATGCGCGTGGCCGCATGGGCAATGTTGATGAAGGACAGTTGCGCCGCATCGAAGAACACCGACCCGGCCGGGGTCAGTTTGACTGCGCGGCCCGTGCGCTCGAATAAGGCCGTGCCCAGATGTTCCTCGAGTTCGCGAATCTGCCGGCTGATGGCCGCCTGGGTCACGCACAAGGTTTCGGCGGCGCGGGTGAAACTCTGATAGCGCGCCGCGGCGACAAAGCTCCTCACCGCGCGGAGTGAAGGCATCCTGAGCAGTGTCTGGTCGGAGGGGCTGGCTTTACTCATAACCCAGGGTTATTGATTTTCAGCAGAAAAGGTCGTTTGTGCCCCTCTGAGTGCATATCTAGACTCCGGTTAAATTGGAAGCAAACAATAAAACGGAGACAAAGAGATGACAAGGGTCACTTCTACGCCGGCTGACGACTCGACCTGTGGCTGGTTTCATCTGAGCAAACCCCGCCGGGCCAGGCCGGCCCATTGCGGAGAAAGCGCGGCCCGCTGGGTGGTGGTGGGCGCAGGTTTCACCGGCCTCGCCGCGGCCCGCCAATTGGCGCTCAATTTCCCCGATGACGAGATCGTCCTGATCGAGGCCCAGGAGGTCGGCTTCGGTTCCTCCGGCCGCAATGCCGGCTTTGCCATCGACCTGCCCCACGATATTGGCGCGGAAGACTATATCGGCGATATCGAAACGGCGCAGATCAGTTTCAAGCTGAATCTCGCCGGCCAGACGATATTGCGCTCCCTGGTCGAGCAGCATGGGATCGATTGCCAGTTCCGGGCCTCGGGCAAATACCAGGCGGCCATCGAGGATCGCGGCATTGCGGTGCTCGACGCCTACCGGCGGGGCCTGGACAAACTCGGGCAGCCCTATGAAATGATCGACGGCCAGGATCTGCCCGGGCATATCGGCACCTCCTTCTACCGGAAGGCGCTATTCACCCCGGGGACCGCGCTTATTCAGCCGGCGGCCCTCGTCAAGGGGCTGGCCGACAGCCTGCCCGCCAACGTGACCCTGTACGAGAATACGCCGATCACCGAGGTGGAATATGGCCGCAAGACGCAGCTGATCCATCGCAATGGCCGCATCACGGCGGATACGCTGGTCCTCGCCAACAACGCCTTCGGCATGCGTTTCGGCTTCCTGCAGGGGACCATGCTGCCGATCTTCACCTACGGGAGCCTGACCCGCGAGCTGACCGAGGCCGAACAGGCTGCGCTGGGTGGCAAGTCATTCTGGGGTGTCATTCCGGCCGACCCGTTCGGCACCACGCTGCGCCGCACCCACGACAACAGGTTGTTCGTCCGGAACAGTTTCAGTTTCAATCCGGATGGCCGCGCCCGGCAGAAATACCTGGATCGGTTTGTCAAAAGGCACCGCGAATCCTTCGAGCGCCGCTTCCCCATGCTGCCCGGGGTCGATTTCGAATACACCTGGGGCGGTTCGCTGGCCCTGTCCCGCAATCACATGGGCTTCTTCGGGCAGCTCGCGCCAAATGTCCATGGGGCTCTGTGCTGCAATGGCCTCGGGGTGACGCGCGGCACGGTCACCGGGACCTTGCTTGCCGATTGGCTGGCTGGCAAGCGCAATGAGCTCATTGATTTCCTGCTGTCATCTCCGGGGCCGAATCGTAATCCGCCCGAGCCCTTCCTGTCGCTGGGTGTCAATTTCAATCTCCGCTGGGGTCAATATCGCGCCGGCGCGGAAGCCTGATATGAAAACGGGGCGTTCAGGCTGTCCGCCGCAATGGGCCGGCAGCCGTCGCCTGAATGGAATGCTCAATCAAGGAGGCGCACCAGAACATTAATGAATTGCAGGCTTTGGCAGGACGTAACCCCGTCCCTGCCGGCCCGGGTTTCCCACACTGTGTGGATATAAAAATGGACGGAGACATCAATGACAAAAAACATCTCTATTGAGGATGTTCCCCTCAATGGCTTCCATCAATTGCTGAGCGTACGCTCCGGCGGCGGGTGGGTGCTGGACGGCTATGTGCTGAGCATCATCGGCGTGGCCATGGTGCAATTTTCCGCGGCCTTGAACCTGACCAGTTTCTGGCAGGGAATGATTGCGGCATCCGCCCTCATCGGGATCTTCTGCGGCGGCTTCCTGGGGGGCGTGCTGACCGGCCACCTGGGGCGCCAGAAGCTGTATTTCTTCGGGCCGACGATCTTCGTGCTGTGCTCCCTGGCGCAGTTCTGGGCCGACTCGGGCATGACCTTGTTCATCTGCCGTTTCCTGATCGGCATCGGGGTCGGATTTGAATACCCGGTGGCCGGTTCCCTGCTCGTGGAGTTCATGCCCAAGAAGCACCGGGGGCCGCGCCTGGCCATGCTGACCATCCTGTGGTTCGCCGGCGCGGCGCTGGCCTACATCGTCGGCAACATCCTCCTCGGCAGTGGCCAGGAAGACGCGTGGCGGCTGGTGCTGGCGAGCCCGGCGGTGATCGGCGTGCTGCTCCTGCTGGTGCGCATCGGTACCCCCGAGTCGCCGCGCTGGTTGCTCAGCAAGGGCCGTAACGAAGAAGCCGAGCGCGTCATCAAGCAGGTCTACGGCCCGTCCTTCTCCCTGCGCAACCTGCCTGAGCAGGCTGTCGAGAAGAAGGTCTCGATCGGTGATCTGCTGCACTCCGGTTATGGCAAGCGGATGCTCTTCGTGGCGGTGTTCTGGAGCTGCTCCGTCGTTCCGGTCTTTGCCGTGTATTCCTTTGCGCCCAAGGTGCTGCAGGCCCTCAACCTGAAGGGGGATTGGGCCTCCTACGGTTCGGTGTGCATCACCCTGATGTTCGTGGTCGGCTGCATCATCGCGACCCGCCTCATCAACGTGATCGGTCGGCGCAGCATGGTGATCCACAGCTTCCTGTGGTCCGGCCTGGCGCTGCTGGGACTGGGCGCCTTCTCGGACGGGGCGGAGGTGCTGGTGCTGACCCTGTTCGGTGCCTACGCCGTCTTCATCGGCGGTGCCCAGGTGCTGCAGCTGGTCTATCCCAACGAACTCTTCCCCACCGAGATCCGCTCTGCCGCCGTAGGCATGGGCGCCTCGCTGTCGCGGGTCGGGGCGGCCATCGGGACCTGGCTGGTGCCGATCTCGCTGCAGAGCATCGGTATCGGCAACACGATGTTCGCGGCGGCTGCCGTGACCCTGCTCGGCCTCGTCGTGTCGCTGTGGCTGGCGCCGGAAACCCGCTCGCTCAGCCTGCAGGAAGCGGCTTCCCTGAATCGCTAGAAGCAGGCCTGGCTGCCGCCGGCAAGGTGGCGGCAGCCCACACCCCTTATCAAACGGAGAAATCAAAATGAAATTCGAAGGCATCTACACCCCGGCCATCACGCCCCTCACTGCTGATGGCCAGATCGACCGCCAGGCTTTCGCCGAGGTCCTGGAATACCTGATCGAGGCCCGCGTCCATGGCATCGTGATCGGCGGCTCGACCGGCGAGTATTACGCCCAGACGGCACAGGAGCGTTTCGACCTGGCGGCCCTGGCGAAGGAGGTGATCGGCACCCGCATGCCGCTGATCATCGGCACCGGCGCGGTGCGCACCGAGGACTCCGTCGAGTACGCCAAGGCGGCCCGGGCCATCCAGGCCGACGCCATCCTGGTGGGCTCGCCGCCCTATGCGTTGCCCACCGAGAGGGAGAACGCGGCTCATGCGCTGGCCATCGACAAGGCCGCCGATCTGCCGATCATGCTTTACAACTACCCCGGCCGGATGAGCGTGTCGATGGGCCGGGAGTTCTTCGACACCGTGCTGGCGGCATCCCGCAACTTTGTTGCCATCAAGGAGAGCTCGGGCCAGGCGGGCCAGCTGCACATGCTGGCGCGGGACTTTCCGGCCCTCGCCGTCTCCTGCGGTTGGGACGACCAGGCGCTGGAGTTCTTTGCCTGGGGCGCGCGGAGCTGGGTGTGTGCGGGCTCCAACTTCATCCCGCGTGAACACGTGGCGCTGTACGAGGCCTGCGTGGTGGAGAAGGACTTCGACAAGGGCCGCCGCATCATGTCGGCCATGCTGCCGCTGATGGATTTCCTGGAGGGCGGGAAGTTCGTGCAGTCGATCAAGTATGGCTGCGAGCTGGCCGGCCTGCGTGCGGGCGGGGTGCGGGCGCCGCTCCAGTGGCTCGACGCCGAAGAGCAGGAGGCTCTGCAGGGCATCGTGGTCGAGCTGAAGCGCGAGGTTGCGGCGATCGTCGGGGGGAAGGCCTGATGGCGCGGCTGCTGACGGCCGCCGATTACGCGGCCCTGGCCGGCAACATCACGTTTCCGTCGCAGGCCTTCATCGACGGCCGCTTCGTGCCGGCGGTGTCGGGCGAGACCTTCCCGACCCTCAACCCGGCGACGGGACAGGTCCTCACAGCCATCGCCGCCTGCGATTCCCGTGACGTGGATATCGCCGTGGCGAAGGCCCGTGAGGCCTTTGAGGACGGGCGTTGGTCCGCCCGCCCGCCAGCGGAGCGCAAGGCCGTGCTGCTCCGCCTGGCCGGGCTGCTCGAGGAGAACGCGCAGGAGCTGGCGGTGCTCGAGAGCCTCGACAGCGGCAAGCCGATACGTGAGTGCGTGGCCACGGATGTTCCGGAGGCGATCCACACCCTCCGCTGGCATGCCGAACTGATCGACAAGATCTACGACAGCACCGCCCCGGTGGGGGGCGCCGCCCTGGCGCTGGTGGTGCGCGAACCCATCGGTGTGGTGGGGCTGGTCCTGCCGTGGAACTTTCCCTTGCTGATGCTCGCCTGGAAGATCGCCCCGGCGCTGGCGGCGGGTTGCCCGGTGATCGTCAAGCCGGCCAAGGAAACCACCCTGACGGCCCTGCGGGTGGCTGAGCTGGCCCATCAGGCCGGCGTCCCCGCCGGCGTGTTCAACGTGCTGCCGGGGGGGGGCAAGGAGGTGGGCGAGCCCCTGGGCATGCACATGGATGTGGCGATGGTCAGCTTCACGGGGTCGACGGACACCGGCCGGCGCTTCCTCCGCTATGCCGCCGACTCCAACCTCAAGCGTGTCGTGCTGGAGTGCGGTGGCAAGAACCCCGCCGTGGTGATGCCGGACGTGGAGGACCTCGACGTGGTTGCCCGCCACATCGTCAATGGCGCCTTCTGGAACATGGGTGAAAACTGCTCCGCCTCGTCGCGCCTGATCGTCCATGCGGACATCAAGGACGCGCTGCTGGCCCGTATCGGCGAGCAGATGCGCGAGTGGAAGATGGGTGACCCTCTTGATCCGGAATACCGGCTCGGTTCCCTCGTCAGCCAGGCTCATTTCGACAAGGTCAGCGCCTACATCAGGCAGGCCGCCGCCGAGAAGCTGCAGGTGGTGTTGGGCGGAGACACCGAGGGCGACATCTTCGTCCAGCCCACGGTGGTGGACGGCGTCGGCCGCGACAGCCGGCTGTTCCAGGAGGAGATCTTCGGTCCGGTCCTGTCGGTCACCACCTTCACGGACATCGAGGAAGCCATCGCGCTGGCCAACGACTCCGTCTATGGTCTGGCCGCCTCCGTCCATACCAGCCGGCTGAATACGGCCATCCGCCTGTCCCGGGAGATCCGGGCCGGGGTGGTGACGGTGAATTGCTTCGGCGAGGGCGACATCACCACGCCCTTCGGCGGCTACAAGGAGTCGGGTTTTGGCGGGCGTGACAAATCGGTCTGGGCCCATGACCAATACACGGAGCTGAAGACAATCTGGATCGACGTGCCGGATCATCCGGGCGTGCGATAGAAATGGAAGTGGACGGCATGCAGAACAGGCGCAGGGCAACACTCATCGGGCTCATCGCGATCGTGCTGTGGAGTTCCATCGTCGGCCTGATCCGGGGCGTCAGCGAGAGCCTCGGCGCGACCGGCGGGGCAGCCATGATGTACACGGTGGCCTCCGGGCTGCTGCTGGTGACGGTGGGCTTTCCGCGGGTCCGGGAGTTTCCCCGCGCTTACCTGGTGTGGGGAAGCCTGCTGTTCGTGTCCTACGAGTTGTGTCTGTCCCTGTCGATCGGCTATGCCAGCAGCGGGCGGCAGGCCATCGAGGTGGGCATGGTCAATTACCTGTGGCCGGCCTTCACGATCCTGTCTGCCATCGCCTTCAACAAGCAGAAGTCCAGCCTGCTCATCGTGCCGGGCTTCCTGACCGCCGTGCTCGGGATCTGCTGGGTCCTGGGCGGCGACCAGGGGCTGGACCCGGCCGGGATGGCCGGGAACATCCGGGCCAATCCGCTCAGCTACGGGCTGGCCTTTCTGGGGGCGGTGATCTGGGCGGCCTATTGCACGGTGACCAGCAGGATCGCCGGCGGCAAGAACGGGATCACCCTGTTCTTCATGCTCACCGCGCTGGCCCTGTGGGCCAAGTACCTGGGCACCGATGAGGGCACGATGGTGTTCAGCTATCGTGCGCTCATCTACCTGGTGCTGGCCGCCTCGGCGATGGGCTTCGGCTACGCGGCCTGGAATGTCGGCATCCTGCACGGCAACGTCACCATTCTGGCCGGCGCCTCGTACTTCATCCCGGTCTTTTCGGCGGCCCTGGCGGCCCTGCTGCTGAGGGCGCCGCTGTCGCTGTCCTTCTGGCAGGGCGCGTCCATGGTCTGTGTCGGTTCGATCCTGTGCTGGTTCGCCACCCGGGGGCGGGCTTCCGCCGGCACCGCCTCCTGAACCTTGCCCGGCCTGCTGGCCGGGCGCCATTCCCACCGTCCAGCCATCCCGTCCCGGGGTGGTGCCGCTTCGCCGCGCCGCGAGGGGGCGGTGTGCCCGGCGCCATCCCTACAAATTCAAAGAGGAGACAAAAAATGAAGAAGACGATCATCAACAGGGCGGTCGCAGGCTTGCCGACCATGGCCGTAGTCCTGGCCGGAGCCATGGCGGCCACGGCCAGCTTGCCCGCCCTGGCCGCCGATGCCGACGGCCAGCTGAAGATCGGCGGCGCGCTGCGTGCCCGCTATGACCACAGCTTCGATAACGCCCAGAACGTCAGCAAGCTGAGCTTCGACACCTTCCGGATCGACCTCAATTACGATTCGCCGGGCCTCTACGGTTCGGCGCAATACCGCTTCTATGGCGGGGCCTTTCCCTACGATTACACCAGCCAGGTCGGCCGCATCAATTTTCCGGCCTTTGCCTGGCTGGGCTACAAGCTGGGTGACGGGACGCGCGTCGTCGCCGGCCTGAACCAGCTGCCTTTCGGCCTGCTGCCCTACGCCAGCAACACCTTCTACCAGACCCTCATCAACAACATCGGCCTCGAGGATGTGCACGACCTGGGCGTGAAACTGCAGCACCGGGCCGGCCCGCTCGACATCCAGGTCGGTTTCTATCCGATGGACGGTGGCAGCTGGGCGGGCACCTCTCGCGGCGGGGCGCGCTATTCCGTCAATGTGGTCCGGGCCGACGCCGGCCTGGCGGGTGGCAGCAACAACCGCGAGCGCAATCTGCTGGTGGGGCGCGTGGGCTATGCGCTGCAGGACTCCGACAGCGCCAGGTCGGAGCTGGGCATCTCGGCGTTGCGCTCGAGCCTGGACAACCTGGACACCGACGGCAAGGGGCAGCGCAAGGCCTATGCGGCGCACTACGCCGGCAAGTTCGGCGCGTTCGGTGTCCTGGCCGAGGCCGGCCGGCAGAGCATGTCGCCGCGCAACCCCGCATCAGTGGGCAACGCAACGGTCAGCTTCGGGGCTTTCGACGGCTCCTTCAACGTGGCCTCGAAGGGCAGCTTTCATTCCACCGAGCTGAGCTACCTGCTGCCGGGCAGCCTTGGCCCGGTCAATAGCATCACGCCCTATCTGAACTACAGCGTGTTCACCAAGGATCAGGCGGGGTTCAAGGACTCCCGGCGCTTCATCGCCGGTGCGCATTTCAACGCGGGGCCCTTGTTCATCTATACGGAAATGCGCTGGGGCAAGAACGACCCCTACACCGGCGACTACGCCAATGGCGCCGGCGCCGGTGGCGATGATGTCTGGAAGAAGGTGTTCTACGCCAACATCGGCTATTACTTCTGAGCCCCGACCTTCCTGAAGACCCGGGTGAGCATCAACACCCTGCCGCCGGAAGCCGTGCGAAGGTGAAGGAGAGGCCCCGCCCGTTGATCGGCAAGCAGGCCAGGCAGTAAGGCGAGCAGACTGCCCGGGAGATGGTTTCGGAGATTGACAAGGCCAGCCGTCAGGCAAAAAAACACCGCCGGACAAGAGGAGGGAAGGTGTCCGGCGGGTCAAGCAGCCCATGTTGCAGGGCCTTGGAGGAGACAGTCTGCTAACGGAGATGGTGCTCCATTCTTTAGTCATTTTCACTATTTAATTTACCCGGATTGGGTGTTGGGGCCGATTGCTGCTGACCGGGGCCGGTGTCGCTTGGGCGGGTTGCGCGCCAAGGGGGTAGACTGGCGGGCTTTGATGAGCCAGGTTTCGAAGGAAAGGATGTTGGCAGCATGACTTTGCGGATCGCGATCAATGGCTACGGGCGGATCGGCCGTTGCTTCCTGCGGGCCCTGCACGCGTCTCCGGTACGGGAGCGCTTCCGGGTGGTGGCCATCAACGAGCCGGCGGACCTGGAGAGCATGGCCTACCTGACCCGCTACGATTCGACCCACGGCTGCTTCCCGGGTCACGTGGAAGCCGGCGAGGGCTGCCTGAAGATCGACGGTACCGAGATCCCGGTGTTCCACGCCGACACGCCGGAGGGCGTCGATTGGGCGGCCATCGGTGTGGATGTGCTGGTGGAGGCCTCCGGGCGCTACAGCCACCGGCATGAGCTGGAGCGCTTCCTGGCGGCGGGGTGCCGGCGCCTGCTGCTGTCCCATCCCGGCCACACGGCCAGTGATGTGGATCGCACCGTGGTGTTCGGCATGAACCACGAGCAGCTCAGCGGGGAGGAGCGCATCGTGTCGGCGGCCTCGTGCACCACCAACGCCATCGTTCCGGTGCTGAGCTTGCTGGATCGCAGCTTCGGCATCGAGCAGGCCATGCTGACCACCCTGCATTCGGTGATGAACGACCAGCCTCTGATCGACGGTTATCACCATACCGATCTGCACCGCACCCGCTCGGCGATGCAATCCATGATCCCGGTGTCCACCGGCCTGGCCCGCGGCGTGCAGCGCATGCTGCCGGAGCTGGCCGGGCGCATCGAGTCGAAGGCGATCCGGGTGCCGGTGGTCAATGTGTCGGCCATCGACCTGGTGGCGACCCTGCGCTGCGACACCACGAGCGCCGAGGTGAAGGCCCTGTTGCGGGCGGCGGTGGCGGGCAGCGAGTCGGGGCGCATGGACTACACCGAGCACCCCCATGCCTCCATCGACTTCAACCACAGCCCCCACTCGGCCATCATCGACGGCGGCCAGACCCGCATGAGCGGGGCACGCCTGCTCAACCTGCTGGTGTGGTTCGACAATGAATGGGGCTTTGCCAACCGGATGATCGACGTGGCGGCCTGCTGGGGCGCCCGGATGGCGCGCTAAGGGGGCGCTAAGGGGGCGCTGACGGGGCGGCGGGGCCACGCTCCGTGGCCCCGGAATGCACTCAGAAGCGCCGGGCGAACTCGGTGGCCTCCAGGATCGCCCGCTTGGCGTCCAGCTCTGCAGCCACGTGGGCGCCGCCCACCAGCGTGTGCGGGATGCCGGCCGCCTCCAGGGCAGGCTGCAGATCCCGGCGCGGCTCCTGGCCGGCGCAGATCACCACCGTATCCACCTCCAGGCAGCGCATCTGTCCGTCCACCTGGATGTGCAGGCCGGCATCGTCGATGCCGACGTATTCCACTCCGCCCAGCATGTGCACGCCGCGTTTCTTGAGCAGCAGGCTGCGGGCCCAGCCGGTGGTCTTGGCCAGCCCGGCGCCCAGCTTGCCGGCCTTGCGCTGGAGCAGCCAGACTTCCCGTGGCGGTGCCGGCATGTCCGGTACGGCCAGACCGCCCCGGTTGCCGGTGTAGGCCGGGTCGATACCCCATTCCTGCTGGTAGGCATGGACCGGGTCGCCGTGCCCGCCGGCGTGGGTGAGCAGTTCGGCCACATCGAAGCCGATGCCGCCGGCCCCGATCAGGGCCACCTTGCGGCCCACCGGGTGGCGCCCCTCGATCACGTCGATGTAACTCGCCACACGGGGGTGGTCCAGGCCGGGGATGGCCGGGCGGCGCGGGGTGATGCCGGTGGCCAGCACCACGTGCTCGAAGCCGGCCAGCTCCGCCGCGTCGACCGGGCGGCCCAGCCGGGTGGGGATCTTCAGTTCGCTCAGGCGGGTGCGGAAGTAGCGCAGGGTTTCGCCGAAGTCTTCCTTGCCGGGGATCTTGCGGGCGTAGTTGAACTGCCCGCCGACCTCGGCCGCGGCATCGAACAGGCTGACCAGATCGGAAGAGCGTCGTGTAGGGAAAGAGTGTAGATCTCGGTGGTC
>CALBTT010000055.1 GCA_937967645.1 uncultured Zoogloea sp. | reverse complement strand
GGTCGGCCGGAATGGTGTTGATGTACTGGGTGTTGGCGGAGTAGGGGATGTCGATCCCTTCCTCGCGGCCAGCCTCGATCAGCTTTTCGATCAGGAAGTGGGCGCGCTCGGCGCCTTCCTGTGCGACGACGCCTTCGAGGGCGTCCAGCCATTCCTTGGTTTCCTGAGCGTCGATGTCAGCCCGGGTGTTCTGCGTATTCGCGGCCATGGTCTTGTCTCCTCATGACTTGCGGGTTGTGGATGACCACCGTGGGTAACGGCGGCGGGGGGTCACTGCAAAACCTGCGTGGACCGGATCGCGGTCCTGATATTTCGCAATATAAAACCAAATCTCGTATCGTGCAATACGGGGTTCCCGCAATTCATGCATTTCAGGTCGGTGGACGTGGCTCGGCCGACCCGGTCGCGCGATGGGCGTGCGGGGGCTTGGGATGGTGCTGGGCAGATTGCGCAAGAGCAGTCCTACCGACCGGGCCTGGGGCTCCGGTCGGTAGGTTTGCGTTCGAAGGGGATGAGAAAAAAAACGGCCGGGGGCGAGGGAGGGAGGGAGAAAACCCCCGGCCGTGTGCGGAAATGTAAATTCCGCGTTGCGGGATCATTTGGACTGCGCGTCCCGCTTTCGGTCTTCGTCATAGGCGAAGACCACTTGACTGTTGCGTACCTCTCCGATGACCGGGATGCGTGGCGTGTCGATCGCCTCGTGGTCGGTCTTGGAGAAAGGTCGATCATATACCATCACGATGCCTTCCACCTTCTCGTTGAGGGACTCGAGGGCGTCCTTGAGGCGGGGGCCGTCGGTGCTGCGGGCCTGGCGGATGGCGCTTGCCAGCAGCAGCATGGAGTCATAGCCCTGGGCCGCTGCGGGCGCCACCGGTATGCGTTCGACGCCGAAGGCCTGCTGGTAGCGGGTGATGAAGGCCTTGCGCCGTGGGGTGTTGCCGTCCTGGATGAAGGTCTGGGGCATGCGCGTGCCCTCGGCGTTGGGGCCGGCGTTGTCGATGAAGTTGGACATGGCCAGGGCCCAGCTGCCCATCAAGGGCACCTTCCAGCCGATGCGCACCATGCCGTTGGCGAGGTGGGCCAGCTCGGGGCCGAGCCCGTAGGTGAGGATGGCCTCGGCGCCGGCGGCCCGGGCGCGGATCAGCTGGGGCGTCATGTCCACGTCGCGGATGTTGAAGCGTTCGATGGCCACCGGCTTGAGACTGTGGCGTTCGAGGGCGCGCTCCAGGTCTTCGCGGCCGAGCTGGCCGTAGTTGGTGCTGTCGTGGAGGATCGCCAGCTTGCGCAGGCGGCGGCGCACCACGGCCTCCTCGACGATCATGGCGGCCTGGATCGAGTCGGGTGCGGAGACGCGGAAGATGTAGTTGTCCGGGTATTGGGGCGGCAGGAACTGGCGGGTGATCACGGTGCCGGTGGCCACCGAGGTGATCATCGGGATGTGGGCCTGCTGGTAGAAACGCTGGCTGGCCAGGGCCACGCCGGTGTTGACGATGCCCAGGCCGGCGATGACCTTTTCCTGGTTGATGAGCTCCTGGACGACCTGGGCGCCGCGTTCCGGTCTGGCCTCGTCGTCCCGTTCGATGAGCAGGATGGGGCGGCCGAGGATGCCGCCGGCCTCGTTGATCTCCCGTGCGGCGAGGCGGATGCCGTCGCGCATGGCGATGCCCATGGGGTTCGAGCCCCCGGTGAAGGGGCCGGAGACGCCGATCCGGATCGGTTCGATGGCACCGCTGCCCGCCGCGAAAAGGGTGAGTGCTGCCGCTGTCACGGCGCGCAGGAGTCGATGCAAGGTGTCTTCTCCATCAGTGGCGGGCCGCTCGTGTGTCGGCTCTCGGTCGTGTTCTGGTGCTGCCGGGCCTACCCTACGCCCGCCGGGCGAGCGGCGTCAATTCCGTATCAACCCGTAGGCGGTGTCGGGGTGGATAAGGGTATCTCCCTATGCCCGCTGAGCGGCGACGCTAGCACGATGGAAGCAAATGCCGAACGAAAGCGCTCATTCTCCTTCCCGCGTCCGTCCCAACTGGTACTGGACGGTGCCCTACCTTGCCGTTCTCCTGTTTGCCCTGGTCATGCTGGCCCTGGTGTGGATCCTGCAGCGCCAGGAGGGCGAGACCCAGCGCAATGCCCTGGCGCGTGATGTGCAATGGGCCGAGCAGACCATGCGTCTGCACATGCAGGGCACCGAGGAGTTCCTCGGCCAGTTGTCCCGCGAGCTGGCGGCGGGCACGCTGGACGCGGACGGCTTCCAGGTGCGTGCCAACCAGCACATCGCCAACAATCCCGAGCTGGTCAATGTGGTGTGGGTGGCCGATCAGCGTGTCAAATGGACGGCGCCCTTCGATACCACCGACTGGCTGGTGGGGGACGCGCTGTCCGGTGTCCAGGCGGTGGTGCTGGCCCGGGCCCGGGAGCTGGGGCGTCCGGTGTATGGCGATGCCTATGTGAACGCCCGCAACATGTCGGTGCTGGAAGTGTATGTGCCGGTGCAGCAGGGGCGCAGCCCGCTGGGCGCGGTGGTGGCGGTGTATTCCATCGAGCGCATGGTGGCCTACCTGGTGCCCAGCTGGTTCGGTGAGAAGTACCGGCTGGCCTTCGTGGGCGGGCGCGGCGACGTGCTGGCGGCCAATTCGGCGGTGCGTCCGCTCGATGAGAGTCTGGCCTTCTCGGTGCCCCTCGATCCGCCGGGCAATGGCCTGACCCTGGAGGCCACCGCATATCACACGGAGAGTGACCTGCCGCGGGCCTTCCCGATCGTGGTCATCGTGGGCTTGAGCTTCTTTGTGCTGTGGAGCCTGTGGCTGCTGAGGGCCCATACCCAGCGGCGGGTGCGGGTGGAGAAGGAGCGCGACCGGCTCTTCAACCTGTCCCTCGACATGCTGGCCATCCTCGGCCTCGACGGGGTGTTCCGGCGCTGCAATCCGGCCTTCGAGCGGATCCTGGGGCATGCCCCGGACGAGCTGCCGGGGCGGCCGATGATCGATTTCATCCATGCTGAGGACGTGGCAGCCACCATCGACCAGCTGCGCAGCCTCGCGTCGGGGACGCCCGGCTCCTTCGAGAACCGCTGCCGCTGCCGGGACGGTAGCTACAAGTGGCTGGCCTGGAGTGTCAATTCGGTGCCGGAGGAGCGCCTGATGTATGCGGTGGCCCACGACATCACCGGGCGCAAGGCAGCGGAGGAGGCCTTGCGGGCCGAGTACGCCTTCCGCAAGGCCATGGAGGAGTCGCTGATCACCGGCCTGCGGGCCATCGACCTGAGCGGCCAGATCATCTATGTGAACCCGGCCTTCTGCCGCATGACCGGGTGGTCGCGGGAGGAGCTGGTCGGGGTGAGGGCGCCTTTCCCCTACTGGCCTCGGGACAACTACGAGACCCTGCAGCACAACCTGGAGCTCACCCTGCTGGGTGAGGCACCCGCCACCGGCTTCGAGATGAGCATCCAGCGCAAGAGCGGCGAGCGGCTGGATGCCCGCTTCTACCTGTCGCCCCTGATTGACGGGGAGGGGCGGCAGACCGGCTGGATGGCGTCGATCACCGACATCACCGAGCCCAAGCGCGTGCGGGCCGAGCTGGAGGCGGCTCATGAGCGCTTCGTGGCGATTCTCGACGGGCTCGATGCTGCCGTGTATGTGGCGGACGCGGCGACCGACGAGATCCTCTTCGCCAACCGGGCGTTCAAGAGCATCTATGGTTTCGATGCGGTGGGGCAGCGGGTGGGTGCCTACGCCCTGCCGACGCCGCCGGACACCCTGTGGTACGACGTGGATCCGCGCCGCCTGTCGCCCGAGCAGGTGCCCCGGGAGCTCTACGATGGCGAGCTGCGCAACGCCATGTCGGGCCGCTGGTATCACATCCGCGAGCGGGCGACGCGCTGGGTGGATGGTCGGGTGGTACGCATGGCCATCGCCACCGACATCACCGACCGCAAGCGGGTGGATGAGGAGAACCGGGCCCAGCAGGAGCGTCTGCAGCGCACCTCGCGCCTGATCACCATGGGCGAGATGGCGTCGACCCTGGCCCATGAGCTTAATCAGCCCCTGGCCGCCATCGCCAATTATTCAAAGGGTTGCGTCAATCGCCTGCAGTCCGGCGACTACCGGCAGGAGGACATCCTGGCAGCGATGCTGAAGGCCAGCGCCCAGGCCGAGCGGGCAGGCAAGATCATCCGCCGGGTGCGCCAGTTCGTGAAGAAGAGCGAGCCGCGCCGTCATCCGGTGTCCCTCGCGGCCATCGTCGATGACGCCATCGGCTTTGTCGAGATCGATGCGCGCCGCCTCGGGGCCCAGGTGCTGAGCCAGCTGCCCGACGATCTGCCGCCGGTGTTCGCCGATGCGGTGATGGTCGAGCAGGTGGTGCTCAACCTGGTCAAGAACGGCATCGAGGCCATGGCCGAGACGCCGGCCGACGATCGCTTCGTCACCGTGTCGGCCCGGCTGATCACCGCCGGGCAGGTGGAGGTGTCCATCGCCGATCGGGGGCATGGCCTGTCGGATGAGGCCAGGGAGAGGCTGTTCTCGCCGTTCTACACCACCAAGTCGGAGGGTATGGGCATGGGCCTGAACATCTGCCGTTCGATCGTGGAATTCCATGAAGGCCATCTGTGGGTCGACCCCAATCCGGCCGGAGGATGTATCTTCCGCTTCACCTTGCCCCTGGAGACCGCCGTTGAAACCGCAAGCCTCGACGTCTGAACAGACCGTCTATCTCGTCGATGATGACGAAGCCCTCCGGGACTCCCTGGTCTGGCTGCTAGAATCCCAGGGATTCCGGGTGGCGGCATTCGCCTCCGCCGAGGATTTCCTGCGGGCCTGGCGGCCGGAGTTCAACGGCTGCCTGCTGCTGGACGTGCGCATGCCCGGCCTCAGCGGGCTGGAGCTGCATGAGCGCCTGCGGGCCCAGTACTGCACGCTACCGATCATCTTCATCACCGGCCATGGTGACGTGCCGATGGCGGTGGCAGCCCTCAAGAAGGGGGCCGTGGATTTCATCGAGAAACCCTTCGACGACACCGAGTTGCTGCGCCTGGTCACCCAGTGCCTGGCCAAGGAGCAGGACAGTCGCGCCCGGCGCCGCCAGGATGCGGAGGTGTCACGGCGGCTCGACCAGCTGACCCAGCGCGAGCGGGAGGTGCTGGATCTGATCATCGTCGGCAAGCTCAACAAGCAGATCGCCGACGTGCTCGGCATCAGCATCAAGACGGTGGAGGTGCACCGGGCGCGGGTCATGGAGAAGATGGCGGCCCAGTCCCTGGCCGAGCTCGTCCAGAACGTCATCGCCATCGAAGGCGGCCGCAACTGAGTTCGCTGCGGCGAGCGCGGCATGGGGCCGCAAGCCGTGGTAAACTCACGGGTTTTTCCCGAGGGGCAGTGACATGACGGCTCGCATCATCGATGGCAACGCGCTTTCCGCCAAACTGCGCGGAGAACTCGCCGCGAAGGCGGCTGAACTGACCGCCCAGGGCACCCAGCCCTGCCTCGCGGTGATCCTGGTGGGGGGGGATCCGGCCTCCGCTGTTTACGTGCGCAACAAGGTGGCGGGCTGCGAGAAGGCCGGCATCAAGTCGCTCAAGTTCGAATACCCGCAGGATGCGGCGCCGGCCGACGTGCTGGCCCGGATCGCCGAGCTCAATGCCGACCCGTCCGTGCATGGCATCCTGGTGCAACTGCCCCTGCCGAAGCACTTCGACGAGAAGGCGGTGCTTGAGGCGATCTCCGTCGAGAAGGATGTGGACGGTTTCCACGCCGAGAACGTGGGGCGTCTGTCCCAGGGGCAGGAGGCCTTCGTGCCCTGCACGCCCAATGGCGTGATGGAGATGCTCAAGAGCATCGAGGCGCCCCTGCGCGGTGCCGAGGCTGTGGTGATCGGCCGCTCCAACATCGTCGGCAAGCCGATGGCGATGCTGCTCACGGCGGCGGGCGCCACCGTGACCGTCTGCCACTCCGGCACCCGTGACCTCAATTTCCATACCCGTCGTGCCGACATCCTGGTGGCCGCCATCGGCAAGCCGAAGTTCGTGACCGGCGACATGATCCGCCCGGGCGCCATCGTCATCGACGTGGGTATCAACCGTCTGTCCAGCGGCCCCGACGCGGGCAAGCTGTGCGGCGATGTGGATTTCGAGTCGGCCAAGGACGTGGCCGGCGCCATTACCCCGGTGCCTGGCGGCGTCGGCCCCATGACCATCACCATGCTGCTTGCCAATACCGTCGAGTCGGCAACCCGCGCAGCCCGGAAGGCCTGAATAATGAGCGAGCAACAACCCGTCGTCGGCATCGTCATGGGGTCCAACTCCGATTGGCCCACCATGCAGGCCGCTGCCAAGGTGCTGAAGGACTTCGGCGTACCCTTCGAGGCCCGCGTGGTGTCGGCGCACCGCACGCCCGACCTGATGTTCGAATACGCCGAGCAGGCGCGCGCGCGCGGCCTGCGCGCCATCATCGCCGGCGCCGGCGGGGCCGCCCATCTGCCCGGCATGATCGCTGCCAAGACCACCGTGCCGGTGCTGGGCGTGCCGGTCCAGTCCAAGGCCTTGTCCGGCCAGGACTCCCTGCTGTCCATCGTGCAGATGCCCAAGGGCATTCCGGTGGCCACCTTCGCCATCGGCGAAGCCGGGGCCGCCAATGCGGGTCTGTTCGCGGTGGCGCTGCTGGCTGGCACCGATGCCGGCCTGGCCGAGAGGCTCGAAGCCTTCCGCGCCGAGCAGACTGCCAGCGTGCTGGCCATGACCCTCGACCCGGTCTGAACCCACTGATTCCGCAGGACTGAAGCGATGATTCTCCCGCCCGCTACCCTCGGCATGCTTGGCGGCGGCCAGCTTGGCCGCTTCTTCGTCGCCGCAGCCCACGAGATGGGTTTCAAGGTCTGGGTGCTCGATCCCGACCCCCACAGCCCGGCCGGCCTCATCGCCGATCGTCACCTGCAGGCGGGCTACGAGGATTTCGCGGCGCTGGACGCGATGGCCGAGGCCTGCGCGGCCGTCACCACCGAGTTCGAGAACGTGCCGGCGGCCACCCTGGACTACCTGGCCAAGTTCATCCCGGTGCGTCCCGGCGCCCAGGCTGTGGCGGTGTGCCAGAACCGCATCGTCGAAAAGTCCTTCCTGCGTGACAACGGCCTGCCCCATGGTCCCTTTGCGGTGATCCAGTCCGAGGCCGACATCGCTGCGGCGGATGCCGGTCTCTACCCGGCGATCCTCAAGGTGGCCCGCTTTGGCTACGACGGCAAGGGTCAGGCCCGGGTCGCCAATGCGGCCGAGGCGCTGCATGCCTTTCATCAGTTCAAGGGCGAGCCCTGCGTGCTGGAGCAGATGCTGAGCCTCGACTACGAGGTGTCGGTGGTGCTGGCGCGTGACGAGAATGGCAAGGTGAAGTGCTTTCCCACCGTGGAGAATCAGCACAGCCGCGGCATCCTGGATGTGTCCATTGCGCCGGCCCGGGCATCGGCCTGCCAGCGCGACACGGCCCAGGAGTACGCCGAGCGTATTGCCGAGCGTCTGGGTTTCATCGGCACCCTGGCGGTGGAGTTCTTCGTCAGCCGGGGGCAACTCTACGTCAATGAGATGGCACCGCGCCCCCACAACAGCGGCCATCACACCATCGATGCCTGCGCGGTCAGCCAGTACGACCAGCAGGTTCGTGCCCTGTGCGGCATCCCCTTGGGCGAGCCGCGTCAGCACAGCGTCTCGGTGATGGTGAATCTGCTCGGCGAACTGTGGTTCGAGGGCGGAGACCCCCATGGCCGTTACCGCGAGCCCGACTGGTCGGTGCTGCATGCGGTGCCGGGCCTGCGCCTTCACCTGTACGCCAAGCACCATGCCCGGCACGGACGCAAGATGGGCCACTTCACGGTGGTCGGTGATGATGCTGCCGACGTGCTGGCCAAGGCGATGGCAGCCCGGGCGGCCATCGGCATCCGCGACGAATAAAGAAGCCAGGGATGAACGACATCCAGCGTGCGGTCGCGCTCCTGCGCCAGGGCGAGCTCGTGGCGTTGCCCACCGAGACTGTCTATGGCCTGGGCGCGGATGCGCTCAACCCTGTCGCGGTGGCCAAGATTTTCGCCGCCAAGGGGCGTCCGTCCGACCATCCGCTGATCGTCCATCTCTCCGAGGCCGGGCAGTTGCTCGACTGGGCGCGGGACGTGCCCCGTGAGGCGATCGCGCTGGCGCGGGCCTTCTGGCCTGGACCGCTGACCCTCATCCTGCGCAAGGAAGAGGGCGTGCCCGATCTGGTCACCGGCGGGCAGGATACGGTCGGTCTGCGGGTGCCCAACCACCCGGTTGCCCTGGAGTTGCTCCGCGCCTTCGGTGGCGGGGTGGCAGCGCCCTCGGCCAACCGTTTCGGGCGCATCAGTCCGACCACGGCCGAGCACGTCCGCCAGGAGCTGGGCGACAGGGTGCCGCTGATCCTCGAGGGCGGGGCATGTCAGGTCGGTCTGGAGTCCACTATCCTCGACCTGTCGCGGGATGTGCCGGTGATCCTGCGGCCCGGCGCGATCGGTGTGGATGACATTGCCCGGGTGATCGGCCGTCGTCCGCGTTTGCGGGATGAGGTGGAGCAGGGCTCAGGGCAGGTCGATGCGCCGCGGGTGTCCGGTTCCCTGGCGGCTCACTATGCGCCGCGTACTCCCCTTGAGCTGCTGCCGCTGGACGGGATTGCCGTCCGGCTGCGCGAAGGGGATGTGGTGCTTGCCCGTTGCCCGGCGCCGGCAAGCCTGGCGGCGGGTGTCGTGTGGGTTGTGGCGCCTGCCGATCCTGCGGCCTATGGCCATGATCTGTATGCCCGCTTGCGGGAGCTCGACGAATCGCCCAGCCGGCGCATCCTGGTGGAGGCTCCACCGGCCACCCCCGAATGGGCCGCGGTGGCGGACCGGCTCGGACGTGCCGCGGTGGGTTCAGGCGAGAGCGACGAAACCTGAATCTCCGTCAGAGGGTGAAGCGTTCAGGCTTTGCATTCAGGTAAAACGCCGCTATAATGCGCCGCTTACGTGGGCCGATAGCTCAGCTGGGAGAGCGCCGCGTTCGCAATGCGGAGGTCGTGAGTTCGATCCTCATTCGGTCCACCACTTCTTGCAGGGTCAGTCGTTCGGCTGGCTCTCTCAAACTGCATAATCTGCAGCGCCCCGTGGAGGGGTTCCCGAGCGGTCAAAGGGATCAGACTGTAAATCTGACGGCACTGCCTTCGAAGGTTCGAATCCTTCCCCCTCCACCATCCAATTGTCTTGATGTTCCAAGCCTTTGCGCGGCCCTGGTGCCTTGCGTGGTGTTTGGCTGCGTCTCCTTCTCCGCGTCAGTCGATCTGCATCCAGGTGGTTCCAGGCTCCCGCTCGATCCTTACGCTGCCATTTTCCGTGGTTATGTAGGTCAGCAGGCAGGCTTGCCTGGGAGACGACAGCACCCGGGGATTGAGGATGGCGTAGATCTCTCCGTCACAGCGGGCTGAGCGGCTGATCAGGCCGGGGTGGCCTTCCCGGTGGAGTTTCGTGCCGATCTGGTGGGTGAGGGTGTAATCCACGGGGTCGAGCAACGCGGCTTCGTGGGCGATGGCTGGGCGCAGGTCCACCAGGGCTGCGTCGCAGCGCACCCGGTAGAGCTTTCGTTCGACGCGGATGCCGGGGCGATCGAAGCCTGCGTCGGCGAGCAGGCCCTTGCGCCAGTGATGCACGGTTTCGTGAACACTGGTCTCTACGCTGTCTGCGCCATACCAGACGCCGAAGCTGCCGTCGGAGAAGCGGCTACGCATCCAGTGGGTGAAGGGGTAGTGGATCGCCTCGTTCCACGCTGCTTCCTCGAAGGGGCGCTGGATGACGGGCTGCGGCGATACGAATAGTCGGGGCTTGGTGGCCAGCTCCAGGGCGACGGCGGCATCCCGGTCCGCTGGGTTGTCGCTGAGGTCGTCGAATAGATCCTGGGAGACGCGCATCGAGACGATGTTGCGCATCAGGTCGGCGTGGGTATCGGCGAGCCCTGTGTGTTCAAAGATAGGTTTCATTGACCGCGTGCCCGGTCGAGATAGGCCAGGACCATCAGCAGCCCGGCGAAACCGAATTCCCGGATGACCTCGATCGGGCTACGGTTCTCGAAGGCCAGGTTGCGGGTCTTGATCCAGCGGTAGGCGAGGTCCCGGTCGTGGGGAAACAGCAGGCGCAGGTTTTTGTGGATGCCGAGCAGGTGGCCGGCGCGCTCCAGGGTGTCCCGGCTGCCCGAGATGGCCTCGCCACGCCGGTAGCGCGCCAGCACGGCCCGATTGCCGGGGGCAAAGCCGAGGGCATCGAGTTGTTCCTCGGTGCTGAGCTGCCAGTGGTCGAACAGCTTCATCAGCATGCTGGCGATGGCCTTGCGATCGATGGCTTCGTCGGGTTGGGCCGGGGCGGCGAGCATGGTGTTCTCCTGAAGTTTGTTTTAATTATAACTAATTTTGTTGCTTTTGGTTGATGTTGTCTGGGTCGATGTGGCTGCCCCCGGTCTGACTATCCAGATTTCTGCAGGCCGGCCGATATACGGCCTATGCGAATATTGGGTGATCCTCCGTGTTCATGATTCATGCTATCTGCATGTCTGCATTGGAGGCGCGTGGGCCGGCGAGGTGGAACGTGCGCGGGATGAGCGTGTTGCGCTGCCTGGCGTTGCTGCTGTTGTGGCTGACGGCTTCCGCGGTGTGCGCCGAGCAGGTCTACCGGGTCGGGGTCACGTCCTTCCGTGACAAGGCGGTCACCCTCCAGGAGTGGGGGCCGACCATGTCCTTCCTGTCCGCGCAGGTTGCCGATGCCCGCTTCGAGGTGGTGCCGCTCACCTTGCCGGAGTTCGAGGCTGCCCTGGCCCGCCGGGAACTGGATTTCGTGCTGACCAATCCCCAGCACTACATCGTCGTGGAGGCGCGCTTCGGGGTGTCTCGGGTGGCGACGCTGGTGAAGCGCGAGAACGGAAAGCTGGTCAAGCAATTTGGCGGCGTGGTGTTTGCCCGCAGCGATCGTCAGGACATCCGGCGGCTTGAGGATGTCCGGGGGCACCGGATTGCCGCGGTGGACAGGACGTCCTTTGCGGCCTATCTGCTGCAGTACGACCTGCTGAAGCTTGCCGGGGTGGATATTGACCGGGACTGTCAGCTGGCCTTCTTTGGTTTTCCGCAGGATCTGGTGGTGAGGGCGGTCCTGGATGGGCGCGCCGACGTGGGCTTCGTGAGGACCGGGGTGCTTGAGGCGATGGCCCAGGAAGGGAAGATCGACCCGGCCAGCCTGGCCGTCGTCAACGCCTTGCCTACGCAGGACTTTCCGTTTCTGGTCAGTACCGAGCTCTATCCGGAGTGGCCCCTGGCCGCCGCGCCGCATGTGTCCATCGACATCACCAACAAGGTGGTGGCCGCGCTTCTGCTGATGCCGCCCGACGGACCTGCCGCGCGCAGTGCCCGCTACTACCGCTGGTCTACACCGCTCGAGTATCAGCGTGTCCAGTCGCTGATGCGGCGCCACCGGATTTATCCCTACGACAGCCGGGAGCCGATCCCCCTGTCTGACGTGCTGCGGGAGTATTCAGTCCCGATCCTGGCCGGTGTGCTTACATTGTCCCTTGCCCTGGTCGTGCTGTATGTCCGGACTCACCGGCTCAATGTTGCGCTGAAGCGTTCGCGCCAGACGCTCAGCGAGATGGCGCACCGCGATGCGCTGACAGGGCTGCCGAACCGCAATCTGCTGGATGACCGCCTGGCCTTCATGCTTGCGAAGGCGCAGCGCAGTGGTGCGCGCATTGCTGTATGCCTGCTCGACCTGGATGGATTCAAGCCGATCAACGATCAGTGGGGTCATCAGGTCGGTGATAGGGTGTTGCGTGAGGTGGCGGCCAGGTTGAGTGCGGCCCTGCGGGACGGGGACACGGTGGCGCGCTGGGGCGGGGATGAGTTCGTGCTCTTGCTGGAGGGGGCGGCGGCCGACTGGCAGCTGTTCGAGATCATGAAGCGGGTCCTGGTGGCGGTGGGGCAGGATGTTGATGTGTGCCCCGGCTGCCGGGTGACTGCGAGTATCGGTGTGAGCCTCTTTCCGTCTGATGCCCTGGAGGCAGAGCAATTGCTCCAGCATGCCGATCAGGCGATGTATGAAGCCAAGAAGGAGGGAGGGGACCGCTTTGTGGTGTATTCGGCGGCGGGTAAGGCAGAGAGCCTGGCCCCGCCGTCCTGAAAAGCTCAGTCCAGGCGAGCCAGCTTGGATTTGGAGAGGGGCGGGTTCTTCGCGAAGTAGCGCTTGAGTCCCCTCAGGATCGCGTCGGCCATGCGGTCCTGGTAGGCCTCATCATTGAGCCGGGCTTCTTCTTCCGGGTTGGAGATGAAGGCGGTCTCGATGAGGATGGAGGGGATGTCGGGGGCCTTCAGCACGGCAAAGCTGGCCTGCTCAACCTCGCCCTTGTGCAGGCGGTTGATGCCACCCAGTTCGCCGAGCACGGCCTTGCCCACCTTCAGGCTGTCGTTGATGGCCGCGGTCTGCGACAGGTCGAGCAGGGTGCGGGCCAGGTGGTCGTCCTTGATCCCGAGGTTGATGCCGCCGATCAGGTCGGCGGAGTTTTCCTTCTGCGCCAACCAGCGGGCCGCCGTGCTGGAGGCGCCCTTGTCCGACAGCACGAAGACCGAGCTGCCGCGTGCGGTCGGGCTGATGAAGGCGTCGGCGTGGATCGACACGAACAGGTCGGCCTGCACCCGGCGTGCCTTGGCGACGCGCTGCTGCAGCGGAACGAAGTAGTCGGCGTCGCGGGTCAGCATGGCGCGCATGTTGGGCTCCGCATCGATGCGTGCCTTCAGGCGGCGGCCAACCGACAGGGTCACGTGCTTCTCGAAGCTGCCCGCGGCGCCCACGGCGCCCGGGTCTTCGCCGCCGTGCCCCGGATCGATGGCGATGGTGATCAGCCGGGTCACGCCCTGGTCGTCCTTGGCGGCTGGCTGCGGGTTGGCGGGTTCGGCCGGGGCTTCCCGCCGAGGGGGCTCGACCGGCTTGCGTTCTGCTTCGGCCACTCTCTTGGCCGGTTTGCTGTCGGCCTTGGCCGGGGGGGCGGCGCCACCCGCTGCGGCTTCTTCCGGGGAGAGCTTTTCCAGGAGTGCCAGCAGGGGGTCGACCGGCTCGGTCGGATAGAGGTCGAGGACCAGGCGGTGGCCGTATTCTCCGACCGGCTTGAGGGTGAAGATCTGGGGAACGATCTCGCTCTTCAGGTCGATCACCAGGCGAACGACGCCCGGCCGGTTGCGACCGGCCCGGATCAGCTGGATGTAGGGATCCTGCCCGGTGATCTTGGCGGGCAGCGATTGCAGGATCTCGTTGAGTTCGATGCCCTCAAGGTCAACGACGAGGCGCTCGGGGTTGTGCACCATCTGGTGGGTGAAGACCAGAGACTCCCGGCTCTCGATGGTGATCCGGGTGTAGTCCTTGGCCGGCCAGACGCGCACGGCCATCACGGTGCTGGTGGCGGCCTGACCGCTGCGGCTGACCAGCAGCAGCAGGCTGGCGCCCGCTGAGCCGAGGAAGCGACGGCGGGTCAGCGACTTGCCGACAGGAAATCTTGAAGACATTGTTGGCCGGCTCCGGTCAGCGCCCGCAGGGCCAGATCGCGTCCGCCCGAGGCAGACACCTGGAGGCGGATTTCAAGGTCAGCGGGAGCAAGGAAGGGTTGGGCGCGGTCCGGCCACTCCACCAGCCGTATGCCGGGGCCTTCGAAATACTCGTCCAGGCCTGCTTCGAGAAACTCATGTGCATCGGTGAATCGATAAAAATCAAAGTGATATACGACTATTCTAGAATCTTTATACGGTTCAACCAAGGTATATGTCGGACTCTTCACCTTTCCCGTGTAGCCCAGCCCCCGCAGCAGGCCGCGGGTGAGGGTGGTCTTGCCGGCCCCCAGGTCGCCGACCAGGTAGGCGGTGAACGTGTTGGGGAGGCTGTGGGCGAGGGTTTCCCCGGCGGCCAGGGTGGCGGCCTCATCGGGTAGGTGCATGGGGGCGGTGAGACCGTTATCATCGGTGGGATGGACGTTGGACACGATAATCCTTCTGGCGATGGGGCGCGCTGGGCATCCCTGGCGATACAGATAAAGGCTTGGGGCAAGGCGCTCGGCTTTGACGAGATCGGTATTTCCGATACGGATCTGAGCGCCTCCGAGACGGGGCTCGCTGCCTGGGTCGAGGCAGGATTCCATGGGCAGATGGATTATATGTACAAACACGGCACCAAGCGGACGCGTCCCGGCGAGCTGATCCCGGGCACCGTACGGGTGATCTCGGCGCGCATGTCCTATCTGGCGGGTGGGGAAGACCCCGTCAAGGTGCTCGCCGATCCGGGCAAGGCTTATGTCTCCCGCTATGCCCTCGGGCGTGATTACCACAAGGTCCTGCGGAGCAGGCTGCAGGGACTGGCCACGAAGATCGCCGAAGCCGGGCCGGTGGCGACCCGGGTGTTCGTGGATTCGGCGCCGGTGATGGAGGTTGCGCTGGCGACGAAAGCCGGGCTCGGCTGGCGTGGCAAGCACAGCCTGCTGCTGTCGAGGGAGGCGGGGTCGTTCTTCTTTCTCGGGGAGATCTACACCGATCTGCCCTTGCCCCCCGACCCGCCTGTCAGCGCCCATTGTGGTCAATGCACGGCCTGTATCGATGCCTGTCCCACCGGGGCGATCGTGGCGCCTTACAAGGTCGATGCGCGCCGTTGCGTGTCTTACCTGACCATCGAACTCCGTGAGTCCATTCCGGTGGAGATGCGGCCATTGATCGGCAACCGGATCTACGGATGTGATGACTGCCAGCTGGTATGCCCTTGGAACCGCTTTGCCAGTCTCTCCTGCATACAGGATTTTACGCCCCGTAATGGGCTTGACGCTGCAGGGCTGGTAGAGTTGTTCAGTTGGGACGAGATGACCTTCGAGGCACGCATGGCGGGCAGTCCGATCTATCGGATCGGTTTCGAATGCTGGTCCAGAAACCTCGCCGTGGCGCTTGGAAATGCACGGGGAGAGCCGGGCGTCATCGAGGCTCTGGAAGCGCGTAGGCATGACCCGTCTCCACTGGTCAGGGAGCATGTTGCCTGGGCTCTTGGACAACATGGCCCCCGAGCCCCCTGAGGCAAGTTATATTTACGGAATGATGTCACGCAAAGTGCCTAAAACTCCCGCAGACGATGACCGTCCTCCGCAGACACTCGCGGAAGTCACCGCCATGGAGCTTTGGCGCTTTGATCCGCTGTGCATCGCTGAAGATGATCCCAAGGTCGATGCGCCGAGTGAGCGTCCCAGCAAGTTCCGCATCAAGATGCTCATGCGTGACGGCGACCGCCGTCGTGAAACGGAGCTCCTGATCGAGCAGCGCTATGCCTGGCGGGGCTATGGGAAGCTCGATTCCATGGATGAGCCCAACCAGCTCACGATGAACGCAGAGCTGTTTGGGCGGGTTTACGCGACCTTGACGGTGAATGTCGACTCCCCCGCCGGGCTGGCGCTCGACAAGACCTACGGCCCGGAGGCGGCACGTCTCAGGGCCCAGGGGCGCAAGCTGTGCGAGTTCGGGCGCTTCGCCATCGATCCTTCGGCCCGCTCCAAGCGCCTGATCGCCTCGCTGTTCAACCTGCTTTACATCTACTCCTACCGGGTCAAGGGGTGCACCGACATCCTCATCGAAATCAACCCCCGCCACCGGAGCTTTTACGAGAACCTGCTGGAGTTCAAGCAGCTCGGCGGCGAGCGCCTGTGCGAGCGGGTCAAGGCGCCGGCCTTGCTGATGCATCTTTCCTGTTCCACCATCGAGCGGCGTCTGAGGGAGATCGGCGGCAGGTGGCGCGAGCTGCCGGACGAAAAGTCCATTTACAAATTTGCCTTCACGCCGGAAGAGGAGGCGGAGTTGGTGGCCCGTCTCGGTTACTGAGGGGCGGGGCGCTGCCGGCCCGAGTGGCGTAGAATTCGCGTCCCCCTGTCCTTCCCTTCGATCATGTCTGACACTGGCAAGCTGCCCATCGGAGTCTTCGATTCCGGCGTGGGGGGCCTCACCGTGGTGCGTGCGCTGATGGAGCGCCTGCCCCTCGAGAACATCATTTACTTCGGTGACACCGCCCGCGTGCCCTATGGGGTCAAGTCGGTCGCCACCATCGAGCATTTCACGGGTCAGATCACCGATCACCTGCTGGGCCAGGGGGTGAAGATGCTGATCATCGCCTGCAACACCATGGCGGCAGTGGCCTCCCATGTGGTCAAGCAGCGGGCCGGTGGGATTCCTGTGCTGGACGTGATCGAGGCTGGAGCTCGGGCCGCGGTGGCCGAGTCCCCGTCCAGGGCCATTGGCGTGATCGGCACCCCGACCACCATCAACAGCAATGCCTACGCCCGGCGCATGCATGCGCTCGATCCGAACGTGCGCGTGTACTCCCAGGCTTGCCCGCTGTTCGTGCCCCTGGTCGAGGAGGGCTGGCTGGACCACGAGGTGACCCGCCTGACCGCCCAGGAGTATCTCAGGCCGGTGCTGGTGGAGAACGTGGATTCCCTGGTGCTGGGCTGCACCCACTACCCCCTGATCAAGCCGCTGCTGCAGGAGGTCGTGGGGCCCGACGTGCGCCTGGTTGATTCCGCCATCACGGTGGCTGAGCAGGCGGCCCGCACCCTGAACGAGCTGGGGATCGCCAATCCGGGGGACAGCCTGTCCACCTACGCCTACACCGTCACGGATATTCCGCTGCGCTTCCAGACCATTGGCGAGCGCTTCCTCGGCCGCTCGCTGGGGACTGTCGAGAAGGTCGACTGGTAGCTTGCCTTGACACAGAGGCCGCCCCGCTGAGGCGGCCTCGCTCGTTCAGGCGTTCTTGCGCTTCTGCCACAGCACGTCACCGCGCCCGCCGGCGCGGTTGAGCACCCGGCCCAGCACGAAGAGCAGATCCGACAGACGGTTCAGATACTGGCGCGGGGCGTCATTCACCGCCTCCTCCTGGGCCAGCGCCACAATCATCCGCTCTGCGCGCCGGCAGATGGTGCGGGCTTGGTGGGCCAGGGCCGCGGCGCGGGTGCCGCCGGGCAGGATGAAGTCCTTCAGGGGCTCCAGGTCGTCGTTGAAGCGGTCCAGCTCGTCTTCCAGGTACTGTACCTGTTTGGCCGTGATCATCTCCATGCCGGGGATGCAGACCTCGCCGCCCAGGTCGAACAGGTCGTGCTGCACGTTGGTGAGCAGGGTGCGCACCTCCTCGGGCAGCTCTTCGCACAGCAGTACGCCGAGGGCAGCGTTGGCTTCGTCCACCTCGCCCAGGGTGTGGATGCGCAGGCTGTTCTTGGAAACCCGGTTGCCGTTGCCGAGGCCGGTGGTGCCGGCGTCGCCGGTGCGGGTGTAGATCTTGGAAAGGCGGTGACCCATGAGCGCTGTCTCCTGAGGGAGTTGATGTTATTGGAGGGTCGATTATAGCCAGCGGGGCGCGGCGGGGTTGGATGCTACAATTTCCAGCTTTGATAATTGCGTTCCCCTGAACGTCGCCAGGCGACGTCACCCGGAGACCCCACGCCGATGAAAAGCGCCGAAATCCGCCAGAAATTCCTTGAATTCTTCGCCTCCAAGGGCCACCAGATCGT
>CALBTT010000054.1 GCA_937967645.1 uncultured Zoogloea sp. | reverse complement strand
CTCAAGGGCCGCTCGGTGCTCATCACCGCCGCCGCCGGTGCCGGCATCGGCTTCTCGGCGGCCCGGCGCTGCGCCGAGGAGGGCTGCCGCGCCCTGATGATTTCCGACATCCACCCGCGCCGCCTCGAAGAGGCCGTCGCCAAACTGAAGGAAGAAACCGGTCTCGCCGAGGTGTATGGCCAGCTCTGCAACGTGACCGTCGAGGAGGAGGTGCAGGCCCTGGTGGCCGCCGCCGAGGCCCGGCTCGGCGGGGTGGACGTGCTCATCAACAACGCCGGCCTGGGTGGCCAGAAGCGGGTGGTGGACATGAGCGACGAGGAGTGGAGCAGGGTGCTCGACATCACCCTCACCGGCACCTTCCGCATGACCCGCGCCATGCTCCCCGCCATGCAGGCCCGTGGCCGTGGCGCCATCGTCAACAACGCCTCGGTGCTCGGCTGGCGGGCCCAGAAGGAACAGGCCCACTACGCCGCCGCCAAGGCCGGCGTGATGGCCCTGACCCGCTGTGCCGCGCTGGAGGCTGCCGAGTACGGCGTGCGCATCAACGCCGTGTCGCCGTCGATCGCCCTGCACGACTTCCTCAAGAAGGCCTCCAGCGAGGAACTGCTGGCCCAGCTGGCCAGCCGCGAAGCCTTCGGCCGCGCCGCCGAGGTGTGGGAGGTGGCCAACGTGATGGTCTTCCTGGCCAGCGACTACGCCTCCTACATGACCGGCGAGGTGCTGTCGGTCAGTTCCCAGCACGCCTGACGGGGGCCCCATGGCACATGTATTCAGCAGCGCAGCCGAGCTCCTCGCCGCCGCCGGCACCGACCTCGGCACCACCGACTGGCTGGAGATCACCCAGGAACGGGTGAACCGCTTCGCCGATGCCACCGGCGACCACCAGTGGATCCATGTGGATCCGGTACGGGCCAAGGACGGCCCCTTCGGCGGCTGCATCGCCCACGGCTACCTGACCCTGTCTCTGGCCAACTATTTCCTGCCCCGGCTGATCCACATCGACAACATGCAGATGGGCGTCAATGTAGGCAGCGACCGGGTGCGCTTCCCGGCTGCCGTCAAGGTGGGCGCGCGCATCCGTGGCCGAGGCGAGATCCTCAAGGTCGAGGCGATCGGCGAGGCAGTGCAATCCACCGTCCGCGTCAGCATCGAGATCGAGGGCAGCGACCGCCCGGGCTGCGTCATCGACACCATCAGCCGCTACACCTTCCACCCTGCCGTCGAGGCATCCACCGAAGCATCCACCGAAAGCCAGCCAGCATGACCGAAGCCGTCATCGTCTCCACCGCGCGCACCGCGCTGAGCAAGTCCTTCCGGGGCTCCTTCAATGACACCGAGGCCCCCGTGCTGGGCGGCCACGTGGTACGCGCCGTCGTCGAACGGGCCGGCATCGAGCCGGGCGCCGTCGAGGATGTGATCATGGGCGCCGCCGTGCAGCAGGGCACCCAGGCCTACAACATCGGCCGCCTGTGCGCCTACACCGGAGGCCTGCCCGACAGCGTGCCCGGCATGGCCCTGGACCGCATGTGCGCCTCCGGCCTCATGACCATCGGCGTTGCCGCCAAGAACATCCTGGCCGGCGAGATGAAGATCGCCGTGGCCGGCGGCGTCGAGTCCCTGTCGCTGACCCAGACCAAGCACAAGAACACCTACCGAGCCCAGTCCCTGGCCGTGCAGGAGGTGGTGCCCAGCGCCTACATCCCGATGCTGGAGACCGCCGAGATCGTCTCCCGCCGCTACGGCATCAGCCGCGACGCCCAGGACGCCTACGCCCTGCAGAGCCAGCAACGCACCGCCGCCGCCCAGGCCGCCGGCCTGTTCGACGCCGAGATCGTGCCCCTGGCCGCCCGCAAGCTCGTCTTCGACAAGGAGGGTAACCCCACCGGCCACGAGGACGTGACCGCTACCAAGGACGAATGCAACCGCGCCTCCACCACCCTGGAAGACCTGCAGAAGCTCAAGCCCGTGTGGAAGGACGGCAAGTGGATCGCCCAGGGCGAGTTCATCACCGCCGGCAACGCCTCGCAGTTCTCCGACGGCGCCTCCGCCGCCCTGGTGATGAGCCGTGACGAAGCCGAGCGCCGTGGCATCGCCCCGCTGGGCATCTACCGGGGCATCAGCGTGGCCGGCTGCGCCCCCGACGAGATGGGCATCGGCCCGGTCTTCGCCATTCCCAAGCTCCTCGACCGCTTCGGCCTGGCCGTGGGCGACGTGGGCCTGTGGGAGATCAACGAAGCCTTCGCCTGCCAGGTCCTCCACTGCCGGGACACCCTTGGCATCCCCAACGACCGCCTCAACGTGAACGGCGGCGCCATCTCCATCGGCCACCCCTTCGGCATGTCCGGCGCCCGCATGGTCGGCCACGCGCTG
>CALBTT010000053.1 GCA_937967645.1 uncultured Zoogloea sp. | reverse complement strand
GACCACCGAGATCTACACTCTTTCCCTACACGACGCTCTTCCGATCTGGCGGCGCAGGCCCTGCTCGACCACGGCATCGAAATTGCGCTGTCCTGCGAGCAGGGCGTCTGCGGGGCTTGCGTGCTGCCGGTGCTGGAGGGCATCCCCGAGCACCGCGACGTCTTCCTCAGCGCCGCCGAAAAGGCCGCCAACCGCTGCTTCACCCCCTGCTGCTCGCGGGCCAGCACGCCCCGCCTGCTCATCGACTTGTAATTGCGGCGGCCCGCGCCGCTGCATTTCCCCGCCAGGCATCCCGCCTGGCCACCACCCCCAGGAGAAAAACAATGGAGACATCCAGGAGCGTCAGCTTTCTGAAAAACGCCTGGTACGTTGCAGCCCTGTCCACCGAGGTCGGGCCCGACGGCGTGTTCGCGCGCAAGCTGCTCAACACGCCGGTACTCATCTACCGCAAGCAGGACGGCACGCCGGTGGCGATGCTCGACCGCTGCCCCCACCGCTTCGTACCCCTCAGCATGGGCTTGCGCCAGGGCGACGACATCGTCTGCAAGTACCACGGGCTGAAGTTCGACTGCAGCGGCGCCTGCAACCGCAACCCCCATGGCAACGGCCATATCCCCCGTGCCGCGCGGGTGCGCACCTATCCGCTGCTGGAGCGCTTCGGTTTCCTGTGGATCTGGATGGGGGACGCGCCGGCCGATGAATCCCGGCTGCCCGAGGTGAGCCCGCTGACCGATGGTCACCCGCACAGCGTCGGCTTCACCTACATGCACCGCAAGACCTACTACGAGCTGATCACCGACAACGTGATGGACCTCAGCCACGTGGATCACCTGCACGGCGAAATCATCTCCACCCGCGGCCAGCTGACGCCCCAGGTGCCCCAGGTGAAGGAGACCGACAACACCGTGGCGACCCGCTGGGAATGGAAGCAGACCCCGCCGATCTTCATCCTCAACCAGTTCCTGCCCGACCCCCAGGCCGAGGCCCGGCACTTCGTCGAGGTGACCTTCATGGCCCCGACCACGGTCCAGCTGCAGATCGGCGCGACCCAGGGCGACGGCCCGCTCGACCTGGCGAACTGCGTCGGCCAGTACGACCTGCACACCACCACGCCGGAGAGCGAAGGCACCACCCATTACTTCTTCGCCACCCGGCGCAATCACATCGAGGACGACGCCGAGTACAACGCGGCCAAGATCAAGGGCATGCACGATGCCTTCGTGGATGAGGACGGCCCCTTTGTGGACGCCCAGTACGTGGCGATCGGCAACACCGACCTGCTGAGCCTCAACCCCGTGCTGCTGAGCAGCGACGTGGGCGCGGTGCGGGCCCGCCGACTGCTGCGCAGCGTGCTCGCCGAGGAAGCCGGGAGCGCACAGCCGGTTGGCGGCAGCGCCCAGCCCCAGGCGGCCGTCAGCGCCTGAGCCCCGGAGATGCCGATCATGCACAAACACGCATTCGAAGCAGCCGCTCTCCGCGCCGGTGTCCGCTTCCCGCGCCTGCATCCGCTGGCCCGGGCGGTGGCCCGCAGCTGCGCCGGGATGGCCCTGGCCGCCCCGGCCCTGGCTTTCAACGTGGACACCGGCTCGCCCGACCTGGCCGTGTCCTGGGACAACACCTTCAAGTACAGCGCCGGCTGGCGTGTGCGCGGGGTGAATCCGGATGTGGCGCCGGCCGGCACCGCCGGCTTCACGCCGCAGATCAACACCAATGACGGCGACCGCAACTTCAGTCGCGGCCTCATCTCGAACCGGCTCGACATCCTGTCCGAGCTGGGCGTCCGCTACAAGCGCGACAGCGGCTTCCGGCTCAGCGCGGCGGCCTGGTACGACGACGTGTACCAGCACGACAACGATCGCAGCGCCTCCGACGCGCCCGGCCTCAACCAGAGCGGCCCCTACGACCGCTTCAACCGCCACACCCGCATCGCCCATGGCCGCAACGCCGAGCTGCTGGATGCTTTCGCCTACACCCGGCAGTCGCTGGGCGACATGAACCTCAACCTGAAGGCGGGGCGCTTCACCCAGCTGTACGGCGAGAGCCTGTTCTTCGGTAACAACGGCATCGCCGGGGCCCAGACCCCGCTGGACCTGGCCCGCGCCCTGTCAGTGCCCAACTCGCAGTTCAAGGAGGTGGCGCGGCCGGTCGGTCAGGTGTCGGCCCAGCTGCAGCTCACGCCGGACGTGATCGTCGGGGCCTACTACCAGGGCGAGTGGCGCAAGTCGCGCCTGCCGGCGGCCGGCAGCTATTTCAGCTTCGCCGACTTTGTCGATGACGGTGGCGAGATCCTGTATACCCCCTACGGGCCGGCCCTGCGCGGGCGGGACATCGAGCCGGGCAACGCGGGGCAGGGCGGGGCGCAGGTCCGCTTCCGCAGCGGCGACACCGAATACGGCCTGTACGCCGCCACCTTCCACGAGAAGCTGCCCCAGTTCTATGCCCGCTTCAACGCCGGCCCGGCCGGGGTGGTGCCGGTGGATTACGTGATGGTCTACGGCCGCAACATCCGCACCGTGGGGGGCAGCTTCAGCACCCTGGTAGGCGACGCCAACGTGGCCGGCGAAGTGTCCTACCGGACCAACATGCCGTTGGTGGCGGCGGGCAGCTTCGTCTTCCCGATCAACGACCCGGCGGCGGACGGCGGCAGCAACGCCCGTTTTCCGAAGGGCGACACGCTGCACATGAACCTGTCGACGATCAGCGTGCTGGGTGCCAATGCCCTGTGGGACGGCGCCTCCTTCGTGGGCGAGTTCGCCTTCAACCGCCGCCTGCGGGTCACCGACAACCCGGCGGCGCTCGACCCGAACGCCACCCGGGACGCCGGGGCGGTCCAGTTCGTGTTCACACCGGAGTACTTCCAGGTGCTGCCCGAGACCGACCTGCAGCTGCCGATCGGCGTGAGCTACGGCCTGTTCGGACGCTCATCGGTGAATGGCGTGCTGTTCCCCTCTGAGAACGGCGGCAGCCTGAGCCTGGGTGCCAAGGCGGTGTACCAGAAGGCCTGGCACTTCAGCCTCAACTACACCCACTACGTCGGCACGGCTGGATCGGTGGCCACGCCGAGCGGCCTCAATTCCTACCAGAACTTCCACGGTGATCGCGACTTCGTGTCGCTGTCGGTGCAGCGCGCCTTCTGACCCCCACCCGACCCAAGAGGACTCCCAACATGAAGAGCACAACACTAGCCTGTGTGGCCCTGGCCAGCCTGATCGCGCACCTGCAGCCGGTGTCGGCCGCGGTGCCGGCGGAAGAGGCTGCCCGCCTGAAGACCACCCTGACCCCCCTCGGCGGCGACAAGGCGGCCAACAAGGACGGCAGCATCCCGGCATGGACCGGCGGCCTCACCACCAAACCGGCCGGCCCCCGCGTCGGCGACATCCCGGTGAGTCTGTTCCCGGGCGAGAAGCCGCTGCTGCAGATCTCCTCCGCGACCCTCGCCCAGCACGCCGACAAGCTGTCCGACGGCACGGTGGCGCTGCTGAAGAAGTACCCCGACAGTTTCCGGGTCAATGTCTTCCCGACCCACCGCACTGCCGTGGCGCCCCAGTACGTGTATGACAACACCTTCAGGAACGCCACCCAGTGCAGGACAGAAGAGGGCGGCATGTCGGTGGACGGCTGCTTCGGCGGGATTCCCTTCCCGATCCCGAAGAGCGGCATCGAGGTGATCTGGAACTACATCCTGCGCATCGAGCCGGAGTCCGTCGAGTTCGGCTCGAAGAACATCGTCGGCACCTCCAATGGGGCGCATACGGTGGCCACCCGGACCGACAGCTTCTTCCAGCACCCCTACTACTACAAGGAGGGCAATGCCAAGAACTGGTCCGGCGAGTACTTCATCCAGCGCTTCAACACCACCGCGCCGCCCTTCAAGGCCGGGGAGTCGCTGGTTCTGCGCGACAGCATCAATGCCAAGGCGCCGCGTCAGGCCTGGCAGTACCTGCTCGGGCAGCGGCGGGTCCGGCGGGCACCGACGGTGGCCTACGACACACCCGACTTCGTGTCGTCCGGGGCCAACTACTTCGACGAGGTGATGGGCTACATGGGTCACCCCGACCGCTTCGAGTGGAAGCTGGTGGGCAAGCGCGAGATGTACATCCCCTACAACAACAACGAGCTGGTCACCGCCAAGGAGTCCGAGGCCTTCGACAAGTTCCACCTCAACCCGGCGCGGCTGCGCTGGGAGCTGCACCGGGTGTGGGAGGTGGAGGCGACGGTGGTGTCCGGCAAGCGGCATGCGGTGCCCAAGCGCAAGTACTACTTCGACGAGGACACCTGGCTGCTGGTGTTGGTGGACGGCTATGACGCCGAGGGCAAGCTGTGGCGGACCTCCGTGGTGCCGACCTTCTTCGTGCCGGCGGTACCGGCAGTGCTGGCCAAGCCGGTGACCATCCACAACCTGCAGGCCGGCACCATGAGCACCGTGCAGGGCCTGTTCCAGGACGAGCTGTACCGGGTGGTGCCGCGCAAGAACGAGTCCTTCTTCACCGGCGAGGCGGCCGCCGCCGACGCCGACCGCTGATCCATCCCCGAAGGCCGGTGCCCCGCGTCGCCGGCCTTCTTCAGCCCGATCGGCGAATGCAGCTTCCTCCCCGCCGGTCGGTGTTCGTCCCCATCGCATGCATCCGTGCGATGGGGTTTTTTTTCTTGGAGCATGCGACTGCGCTCAGGCCTTGAGTGCCCGGGCGAGGGCGAGGATGGCCGTCTCGATCTCGTGTTCCGTCAGGCAGGCGTAGCCCAGCAGCCAGCCGGGCTGCTTGTCCTCCCCCAGGTACAGCCGGCTCAGGCCGGGCAGATGCACGCCGACGCCCGCGGCCTGCCGGATGGTCTTCGCCTCGGACCACCCCGGTTGCAGGAAGCACGGAATCTGCATGCCGCCCGGCGGCCGCAGGGGGGTGACCACCTCGCCGAGGCTGGCGTCGAGGGCGTCCAGCATGAGGGCCTGGCGGGCCGCGTAGAGCTTGCGCATGGCCCGGATGTGGCTGTTGTAATGGCCGTCGCCCATGAAGCGCGCCAGGGTCAGCTGAAGCGTCTGCGGGGTATGCCCATCGAGGATGCTCCGGGCGCGGGTGAAGGCGTCGACCAGCTCGGGCGGGAGCGCCATGTAGCCCATGCGCAGGCCCGGGTAGAGGGTCTTGCCGAAGGTACCGACGTACAGCGTTCGCTGATGCCGGTCGAGGCCCTGCACGCAGGCGGTGGGCAGGCCGTCGTAGTGGAACTCGCTGTCGTAGTCGTCTTCGATGATCCAGCTGCCGCGCTGGGCCGCCCAGTCGATCAGGTCCAGCCTGCGCGCCAGGGGCAGGGTGACCCCGGTGGGGTACTGGTGGGACGGCGTCACATAGACACAGCTGGCGCCGCTGCGATCCGCCCACAGCTGCTCGGTCAGGATGCCCTGCGAATCCACGCCGATCGGGACGACCCTGGCCTCGGCGGACTCGAACGCCTTCTTCGCCCCGAAGTAGCCGGGGTTCTCCATCAGGATCGGCTTCCCGGCGTCCACCAGCAGCTGGGCACACAGGAACAGGGCCTGCCGGGTGCTGCTCAGCACGAGGATCTGTTCGGGCGTGACCTTGGCCCCCCGCTCGAGATTCAGGTAGGTGGCGATCTCCCGGCGCAGGGGTTCGGCACCCTGCGGCTCGCCATGCAGCAGAACCTGGGCACGGTGGTCCCTGAGCACCTGGCGCTGCAGGCGTTCCCAGACGCCGGTAGGAAAAGCGCGGGTCTCCGGCAGACCGGTGGCGAAGGCCTTGATGACGGTCTGGTCCGATACGCCGCCACTGTCGAGGATGGCCTGGCCGCGCCGGCTCAGGCTGCTGGTGGGGCCGGGCAGGCCGTGCTTCGGGCGCCGGGGGCCGGTCTGCCGCGGTCCGGTCCTCCGCAGCTCGGCGCCCAGCGTGTCCGGCACATAGCTGCCGGAGCCGTGTCGCCGGATCAGGAAGCCATCGCGCTGCAGCTGCACGTAGGCGTTCTCCACCGTGTCGCGGGCCACGCCCAGCGACGTGGCCAGGGTGCGGGTGGCCGGGAGCTTCACGCCGGGCTGCAGGGCACCGTCGAGGATCAGGGCGCGCAGGGCACGCTGGATGCGCTGGTGCAGCTCCAGGCCCTGCAGCTCGGTGTCGTTCAGGCGCATCTTCAGCGTGTCGAGTTCAAGGGTGTGCTTCATCTGGACGGCGGCTTCCGGGTCGGACAGGCATGATAAGTGGTCTGTTCGAAGCTTGGTAAGTGCCATGTCGTGGCAGTCCAGTGAGGCGGTATAAAAGTGCTTTCTACACCCGTGCATCGCACTTCTCAGGGAAACCTCAGCCATGTCCTATTCAAGCGCGCCACCCTCCATCCGGCTTCGCGACCTCGTCCATCCGGTGGTGGCCGGCCTCATCTCGGTGATCGTGAACTACGGCGGTACCTTCATCCTGGTCTTTCAGGCGGCCCGGGTGGCCGGCCTCGATCCGGCGCTGACCGCCTCATGGGTGTGGTCGATCTCGATCGGCGTGGGGGTGACGGGGCTGATGCTCAGCTGGATGGCGCGGGAGCCCATCATCACCGCCTGGTCCACGCCGGCGGCGGCCTTCCTGGTCACGGCGCTGGCCACCACGCCCCATGCCGAGGCGGTGGGGGCGTACATGATCTCGGCGGCTGCCTTCGTGGTGCTGGGCCTGTCGGGCTGCTTCGAGCGGCTCATCCGCCTGATTCCGCCCGGTGTGGCCGCCGGGCTGCTGGCCGGTATCCTGCTGCAGTTCGGGATCGGTGCCTTCGGCGGGGTCAGTGTCGATCCCCTGCTGGCGGGCCTGCTGATCGTCGCCTATGTCGCGCTCAAGCGCTTCAGCGCCCGCTATGCCGTGGTGGGCATCCTGGTGCTGGGGCTGGCCTTCCTGCTCGTCCAGGGGCGCGTGGACCTGTCGGGTCTGCAGCTGCAGCTCGCCGCCCCGGTCTTCACCATGCCGGTGTTTTCGCTCAATGCCTTGCTCAGCGTGGCCTTGCCGCTGTTCCTGATCACTCTCACGGGCCAGTACATGCCCGGCATGCTGGTGCTGCGCAATGACGGTTTCAGGACCAGCGCCAATCCGATCCTGACCATCACCGGGCTGGGCTCCCTGCTGATGGCGCCCTTCGGCGCCCATGCGTTCAACATCGCGGCGATCACGGCGGCCATCTGCACCGGCCGGGAGGCGCACGAAGACGCGTCCAAGCGCTGGGTGGCGGGGATTGCGGCGGGCATCTTCTACATTCTCGTCGGCGTCTTCGGCGTGACCCTGGCGGCGGTCTTCATGGCCCTCCCGGCGGCCTTCATCACCACGCTGGCCGGGCTGGCCCTGCTGGGCACGATCGGCGGCAGTCTCGCCAATGCCATGGCCGACCCGAGGTCCCGCGAGGCGGCGCTGATCACCTTTCTGGCGGCTGCGGCCAACATCCGCCTGCTGGGGATTGGCGGCGCCTTCTGGGGGCTGGTGCTGGGGCTCGTGGCCTATGCGGCACTGAATGGCAGCCTGCCGCGCCGCCCGTCGGTGCGCGAGGGAGGGACCCAGCTTGCCCCGCGGCCTGCGACCAGTGGGAGAGGGGCCGGCTGAAAGGATGCGCCGTAGTGATCGCGGGACCGGGCCATAAAAAAAATCGCTGTCGTGATGGCCCAAGATCGGAGCGCCGGAGTCGTTAAGGTGGACAGAGCCGATGCCGGTCGTCTGTGCCGTGCATCTCCCCGCATGTCCGAGAGGTCCCGGGATGGACGTCACTTCAACACCGAAGCCTGCAAGTGCGTCGCGCCTCGTGCTGGCCGTCGTGTTCTTCAACGCCCTGGTTTTCCTGTTGGCGGGCGAAGCCCTCTTCTACAGCGAGCGTCAGTACGAACAGCAGGCCACCCAGGCGGTGCAGAATCTGGCGCACTCCCTCGAGGCCAGCGTCAGCGGGGTCTTCGAGAAGGTGGACCTGGCCGTCCACGCGGTGGCCCGGGAGGCCGAGCGGCAGCGTGCCGCCGGCCCCATCCGCAAGGAGGAGGCCGACGCCTATATCGAAGACGTCCGCCGACTGGTGCCCGAGGTCTCGGCCTTGCGTGTCAGCGATGCGGAGGGCCGGGTGCTGTACGGCACGGACACTTCGGGAAGCGAGGTGGTCCAGATTGCCGATCGGGATTACTTCCGGGATCTGGTGGATGCGCCGGCGGACGCGGTGGTGTTGTCCAAGCCGGTGCTGGGACGCATCAGCGGCAAGTGGGTGATCATCCTGGCCCGGCGCGTGAATGCCCCGGATGGCCGTTTTGCCGGGGTCGCGCTGGGCATCCTGTCCCTTGAGTATTTCTCTCGCCTGTTTGCCTCCCTCGATGTGGGTGAGCACGGCGTGATCTCCATGCGTGATGCGGACATGGCGCTGGTCGTGCGCATACCCGAACACGAGGGAATCGGCCGCTCGGTGGGTAACCGGGTGGTGTCCAGGCAGACCCGCGACAACGTCCAGGCGAACCCACGGGCCGGGACCTACGAGACCGTGGTGACCCTCGACAGCATCCGCCGCCGCATGGCCTACCGCAAGGTGTCCGGGCAGGCCCTCTATCTCTTCGTCGGGCAGGCTGCCGTCGACTACCTGGCGCCATGGCGCAAGGAGGTGATGGTCATTGTCTCGCTGGCCCTGATGTTCACCCTGCTGACCTGCTTCTCGGCAGTGATGGTGTGGCGTCGCTGGCAGGCGGAGTTTGCCGTCCGCGAGGCTTTGCTGCGGCGCCAGGACCAGCTGGAGTCACAAGTGGAGGAGCGGACCCGCGACCTGACCGTCGCGAAGGAGGTCGCCGAGGCCGCCAGCCGGGCCAAGAGCAGCTTCCTGGCCAACATGAGCCACGAACTGCGCACTCCGATCAGCGCCATCATCGGCATGACCAACCTCGCCCTGCGGGAGGCGGGGGAGAGTCGATTCAGCGCCCACCTGCAGCAGATCAGCCAGACCTCGCGCCACCTGCTGGGTGTGATCAACGACATCCTCGATCTGTCGAAGATCGAGGCGGAACGGCTGGTCCTGGAGCACGCGGAGTTCCGCCTCGGCAACGTGCTGGACAGCGTCTTCGGCCTGCTCGGGCACAAGGCGGAGGAGAAGGGGCTGCAACTGCTGCGGGAGGTGCCCGAAGCGCTGGCGAGCCGCAGCTTCAGGGGCGACGCGATGCGCCTCGAGCAGGTTTTGCTGAATCTGGTGGGCAATGGGATCAAGTTCACCGAGGCGGGCCGGGTGACGGTACGCATGCAACTCGAGACGGACGCTGCCGATTCCACGGTGCTGCAGTGCGAGGTCGAGGACACGGGGATCGGTATCAACGAGGCGGATCAGGCGCGGCTGTTCAAACCCTTCGAGCAGGCCGACAGCTCGATGACCCGGAAGTACGGAGGAACCGGCCTGGGCCTCGCCATCACCCAGCGGCTGATTGCCCTGATGGGCGGCGAGATCAGCCTGCGCAGCGAGCCGGGGGGCGGAACGTGCTTCACATTCAGGCTGGTGCTGCAGCCGGTGGCCGTGTCCGCGGAGCCCGGCGTGGAGACCGGGAGTCCGCCACCGGATGCCGGCGCCGAGGACACGCTGCGGCTGCGCTTTGCCGGTCGGCGCGTGCTGGTGGTGGAGGATGAGCCGGTGAACCGGGAGGTCTCCCGCGACCTGCTGACCCAGGCCGGGCTCAGTGTCGATGTGGTCGAGGATGGCCAGTGTGCCGTCGAGCGGGTCCAGACCGTGCATTACGACCTGATCCTGATGGACATGCAGATGCCCCGCCTCAACGGCATCGACGCAACCAGGGCCATCCGCCGCGTCGAGGGCTATGCCCGGGTGCCCATCCTGGCGATGACCGCCAACGCCTTTGAGGAGGACCGCCATGCCTGCCTGACGGCAGGCATGAACGACCATATCGCCAAGCCGGTGGAGCCCGAGGTCCTGTTCGACCGGCTGCTGAAATGGCTCACCGCCGCCGGCGCCGGCCCGGGGGGACCCTCAGATCCGCCGGAAGCGCGTCTCCAGGGGCGGGACTGAGCCGCTGCGGGCCTGCCAGATCACCGTGGTACTGACACTGCGCTGGTCGTAGGCCCGCGAGACCCACCCCGCGAAGGGGCTGTCCGAGCCCCGCAGGATGCGGATCTCACCGTCGGGCGGCAACTCCATGCGCAGGCGCACGCCGTCATTGTCGATCTCCAGCCCCCCTGCAATTTCGGTCACCACGCAGGCTTCGGCAAAGTGCCAGTGGAGGGTCGGAACCTGTCCGCTGCCGCCCTGAAGCACGTCGCTGATCCGGAGCTGGCCGCTGGCTTTGTCCAGGTGCCAGCTGCGGCGGTGCACCGGGCGGCCGGGCAGGCGGCGGTAGCCGTCGTGCTCGGCGGTGAGGGCATCGGCCTCTTCCGAGGACGACCAGGCCAGCACGCTGCTGCGGTACTTGCGCACCCACATGAACTTGCCGCCGCTGATGGCCTGGTCCTCGTCGGCCAGGGTCAGCGTGTTGTGCATCGCCGTGCCGCGGAAGCCGTCGCGCCAGCTGCGCGGGCCGTGATAGGTGCCGGTGCCGGGGTCCACCAGGAATTCCCGGCCGGCCACCGAGAGGGTGAAGGAGAGGGCGTCGGCATGGCCATGGGCGGCAATGCCGCCGAGGCCGAGGGGCGCCGCATCGGCCACCACGCGGATCTCCTCCGCTGTGTCGAGGGCCGCGCCGAGCACGTAGATGCCGCCGTCGGGGAAGGCTGTGCGCGGGGTGGCCGGACCGGAGGCCTGCAGCAGGGCATCGAAGCGGGCCTGGGCCGTGGCGCCCAGCAGCCAGTGGCTGCGGGTGTCCAGCTGCCCGGCCTTGCGGGCCAGGTCGGCGCGGCCGAACAGCACCGCGCCGGTGGCGAGCTGGCTGTGGAAAGGACAGCCCGCGGCGCCCAGCGACAGCCCGGAGGCGAGCCCGTCGTCGGCGTCGCCGAACATCGGCACGTGCCCGCCCACGTCCATGATGCCGGCCACGTATTCGAGCATGGCCTCCATGCGCTGCCCGAAGACCGGCGTGAAATTCCGTCCGGCAGCCTGTGCGGCCAGGCGGGCGAAGAGCAGGAAGTCCCAGACGAACTGCTGGTAGGAGGTGGCTTGCTCCAGGTTCACGCCATCAGCCGCGTTCTGGCGCAGGATCTCCCGCTCCAGGCCGCTCCGCGCCGCGGCTTCCCAGCGGCTGCTGTCGGGCCAGCAGGGCCAGGTGAGGCTGGCCACGAACAGGCCGGCCAGCTCGCCGATCAGGTGGTTGTTGGCCGACGAATGCAGGGAGCGGTGACCGCTGATGAAGCTGGCGTGCCGCCAGACGCTGTCGAGCCAGTGGCGGCGCAGGCTTTCGCCGTCCGGGCCGATGAACAGCGGGGAGTCGGGGCCGCCGATGATCTGCCATGTGGTGGCCCAGTTGATCAGGCGGATGCCGGCCTCGAGGGCGCTGGCCCAGTTCGGCCCGAGGGGGTAGGGGCACTGGGCGAACCAGCTGTCCAGCAGCACCCCGATGGCATCCAGGTAGGCCCGCTGCCCGGTGCTGCGCCAGGCCTGGGCCAGCAGCACCAGCTCCAGGTGGCGATTGGGCTCCCACAGGTACTTGATGTCGCCGCTGAGCGAGGTGTCCCGGAAGGCCATGGTCTTGCCGAAGACCATCGGCAGCAGCGCGCCGTTATCGGGGTTGCGGTTCCATTCCGGCGGGAAGCCCAGTTCCAGCGGGCCGCGGGCAAAGATCCGCCACACGCCGCCGAGCACCTCGTCGGCCCGTTCCAGGGCTGCGGCGGAGAGCCCGGCAGGCATCTCCGGCAGCCACTGCGTACCACGCGCGGCCGTATCCGGCCGCGGGATGGGCGACGGCTCGCGGCGGCGCTCGAGGGCGTGGCTCGCCGAATTGGCCGTGCGGCCGACGATCTCGGCGAGGCTCATGCAACGCAGCCGGTTCCAGTACCAGCCTACCCGGGTCAGACCTGCCATGGGGCCTCCATGTGTTGTGATTCCATCTTCAGGTGACTCACGATCTGGCGGAATTTGCCGTTGCGGGTGCGCTCGATGCTGGGCACCCGCTCGAGTTCGATCCGGACGGCCTTGCCGAGGCGCTCCCTGGCCCGGGCGAGCAGGACCTGCCCGGTGCGGGCGGTGAAGTCGGGGCCGGCGACGATGCGGACGCGCACGAAGTCCAGGCGTTCCTGGACCACCTGGGCTTCGATCAGCCCCGGGAGGCCGGCGAAGATCCAGTCCAGCATGACCACGTGGGTACCGTCCGGGGTACGGATCGCGTCGTCCACGCGCCCCAGCACCCGGTCGACGACCCGGAAGCTGCGGCCGCAGGGGCATTGGTAGCCGGGGTCGGCAAGCACCACCATGTCGTCCGCGCGGTAACGCAGCAGGGGCATGCACTGGTTGCCGAAGCCGGTGCCGATGAGGTTGGCGGTGCCGTCACCGTTGTCCTCGAACTCGACCAGGCCGTAGTCCTCCATCACGTGGTAGTTGCCGTGTTCGCAGGTGCCGATGGCGGCCACCCGCTCGAAGGCGCCGTACCAGTCGAAGACCGGGCAGCCGAAGCGCTCCGAGATGATCCGCCGGTCTTCCGGGGTGAGGGTCTCGGACGAGGTCACGATGCCCTTCAGCGCGCGGCCACGGTAGCGCTCGTCCTGGTCTTCGAGGAGGCGCGCCAGGTAGCTCACCGAGGACGGGTAGGCCTGCAGCATCACCGGGTCGAAGTCCGCCAGGGCTTCGAGGTAGGCCATGCCGTTGTCGCGGTTCAGGTGGTAGGACGACAGCATCAGCATGTTGTCGTGGCGGTTCAGGCGCACCAGGGGGCCGTCCGTCTGCCCCCGCGGGATGATCGGGTCGCCGCGCAGCCAGGCCCGCCGGTCGCCCGGGCGATAGCCGGCCCAGGCGGCCTGGCGGTCCACGAAGGCTTGTTCGAAGGCGATCGACGTGCGGTCGCGCCAGCCGGGCATCGCCCGCCCGGTGGTGCCGCTGGTGGATCCCTTGAAGCGCAGCCACGGGGCCTTGGCGGACAGCATCGCCTTGCCGGCCTCGATGACCTCCGGTTTGGTCAGCACCGGCACCTCGCACACATCGGCGAGGCTGCGCCAGCGCGCGGGGTCGATGTCCAGACGTGTGAACAGCGCCCGGTAGTAGGGGACATGCAGGGCGGCGTGCTGCGCCAGCTGGCGCATCCGGTCGAGCTGCCAGGCTTCCCAGGCAGTACGCGGCAGCCACTGGCTGGCCGAGATTTCGCCGGCCACCCGATGCAGGGCCCGGCGCCCGGTGACCAGGCGGCGCAGGCTAGCCTGCACGCTCAGGAGCTGCTCCTGCAGGCTGATGGGGGCATTCTGGTAAAGGGCCGAACGGCAGGACAGGATCATGCGCGCTCCACCCGTCGCCCGGCGGGGGCGTCGAGCTGCGCCCAGGCTTCGTCCAGCAGGCCGCGCACCCGCTCGATGCCGAAGCCGGCGAGAACGCGGGCGCGGCCGGTGGCGCCCATCTGGCGGGCACGGTCCGGGGCTTCGAGCACGAGGGCCAGGGCCCGGGCCAGATCGGCGTCGTCGTCGGGGGCGTGCAGGAGGCCGTTCTCGCCGTCGCTCACCACCTGGGGGATGCCGCCTACGCGGCTGGCCACCACCGGCAGGCCTGCGGCCTGGGCCTCGAGCAGGGCCATCGGCAGGCCCTCGAAGCGTGAGGGCAGCACGAACGCACCGGCGCGGGCCAGGCAGTGTGCCTTGGTTTCGCCGGCCACCCAACCGGGGAGTTCGATCAGTCCGGCCACGCCGGCTTCCACGGCCGCCTGGCGGACCGCCACCAGATCGCCCTCTCCGGCGAGCACGGCACGCAGGCCGGGGTAGCGGGTGCGCAGGCGGGCCAGGGCCTTCAGCAGGACGAAGATGCCCTTGTCGGCCTCCAGGCGGCCCAGGAACAGCAGGGTATGCGGTTCGCGCACGATGCCGGCCGGCAGGTGCACCGGCAGTACCGGGTTGGGCAGCACGCGGACGTCGGGGTGACCGACCTCGCGACGTAACCACTCCGCCCAGCTGTCGGAGAGTACGAAGACGATCCGGGCGCCGCGCAGGGTATGGCCCAGCCAGGCCTTCTCGAGGGCCGTGCAGCCCGCGTGGTAGCGGTCGAAGGCGCCGCCGTGCAGGTGGAAGACGTAGGGCTTGCCGGCCAGCCGGGCGAGGGCGAGGAACAGGCTCTTGCGGCGGAAGCTGGCATTCGAGGCGGAATGGGCGTGCACCGCGCCGACCTGCCCGCTCAGGAGCAGCCCGGTGAAGCGCAGCAGCGCCAGTGCCAGGGCCCCCAGCTTGCGCAGCACGCTGCCGTCCACATAGGTGGCGATGAGCCGGACGTCACGCCCCTGGAACAACCCGGCCTCCTGCCAGACCCGCAGCACCGAGGCGATGCCGCCGCGGGCGCCACGGTCGGGGCCGAGCATGACCAGGGCAGGGCTTCGCTCAGACGGCACGCGGCGCCTCCCCGGTGGTGGCGACCAGCTGGGTGTCGGCGCCGATGTGCTGGATCATCAGGCGGCGCTTGCCGCGCGCCGTGCGGGGGATGTGCGCGACCACTTCGAGGGTCGGTTCGACGCAGCCCAGCAGCTTGACCCGGAAATAGTTGTCGAGCACGGCCATCACATCGTCCGGCAGCGGTGCGGCCGACTGCAGGCGCACCACCACCTTGCCCGGGGTGAATTGTTCGTACTGGCTGGCCTCCACGTGCAGGAACTCGGGCGGGCGCAGGCCGCCCAGCGAGGCGACGGGGATGCGCCGGCCGTCGGCGCCGACGAAAAAGTCGTTGTTGCGGCCGTCGATCCGCTCCAGGGCCCGGTAGCCGGGCAGCTGGGGGTGCTCCGGCCCGTCCGACCAGGCGGCCAGGTCGCCGGTGCGGTAGCGGATGAAGGGCATCACCCGGTTGTCGAAGCCGGTGGCCACCACCTCGCCCTGGATTCCCGCCTCGGTGATGGGCTTGCCATCCTCGTCGATCAGCTCCACGTGGCCATACAGCGGCCACACGAAGTAGCGGTGATCGTCGGGCATCGAGCCGGCCATCACCGCCCGCTCGGAGTGTCCGTAGTGCACCAGCACCGGGCAGTCGAAGACCTTCTCGATCAGCGCGATCATGTCGGGCTCGGCGCTCTCGGAGAACAGCTGCACGCCGCGGATCGCATCGGTGAAGCGCGCATCGGGGTTGAAGTCCAGCCAGCGGGCGAGCTCATAGACGGCCGAGGAATAGCCCTGGATGAAGCTCACCTTGTGGGCGATGGCGGCCTCCACATGGCGGCCCATGTAAGCGTCGTCCAGGTGGTTGGGGCTGATCCACAGCATCCGCTTGATCGGCTCGTAGCTCCACAGGGGGCCGCTGTCGGCGGTCGAACCCCGCACGTTGCGGCCGCGCAGGGACAGCACGACGTCCTTGCGGGTCAGCCCGATGCGCTGGCTGTAGGCTTCGATGTAGGCGTTCTCCTTGGCACGGGAGACACCCTTGTGCAGGAAGAAGCGGAAGGGCTCGGCCACCGAGCCGCTGGTCTGCATCGGCAGACGCTCCGCCGGGGTGCAGCCGCTGGACAGGTAGTTCTGCGGGGTCCGCTTGTAGTCCAGCTTGGTCATCAGCGGGAAGAGGGCGAGCCACTCCTCGGCCGGCATGTCGGTGAGCAGCTGGGCGGCGATGGCCGCATAGGCCGGCACCGTCTGGGCGGCCCATTGCAGGGTTTCGCGCAGGCGCGCCTCGCCGAGTCGGCGCAGCTCCTCGGGGCGGTTCAGTGCCGCCTCCTGCTTGTAGCGGGGGTAGTCCTTGCCGTGGCGCAGGGTGTCGGGCAGCAGGCCATACACCCGCCCCAGCGGCTCCTTGATCCACTGTGGTGCGTCCATGTAACGCTTGAGCCAGCGGTAGCCCCAGTCTTCCAGTCCCATATGTGATCCCGTTGTGCTCAGCGTTTGATCCATTCGCGGGCGAACAGCGCCACGAACGCCATGTCATCGATGAAATAGCGGCGGAACATCCGGCGCGGCTCCTGCAGGAAGCGGTAGAACCACTCCAGGCCGGCCTTCTGCATCCACAGCGGGGCGCGCTTGACGCGGCCCACGGCCACGTCGAAGGTGCCGCCCACGCCCATCGCGAAGGGCACCTTCATGGCTTCCTGGTGGCGGGCCAGGAAGGCCTCCTTCTTGGGCGAGCTGATCGCCACGAAGAGGATGTCCGGGCTGGCCTCGCCGATGGCGGCGGCGACGCCAGCCTCCTCCTCGGGGCGCCAGTAGCCGTTGCGGTAGCCGGCCACCACCAGGCCCGGGTAGCGCGCCGGGTAGATCTGCGCGACCCGGCTGACCACCTCTTCCCGCGCCCCCAGCAGGAACACCCGCCAGCCCTTCTCGGCCGAGCGCTGCATCAGGGATTCGAACAGATCCACCC
>CALBTT010000052.1 GCA_937967645.1 uncultured Zoogloea sp. | reverse complement strand
CAACTTACGGCGGGACTTACACCCGCAGGAGTGCGCCCATGCTGGGCGCACACGTAAAAAGGCCAACCCCTCGGGGTTGGCCTTTTTGCATTCTGGCGGAAAGCTGCCGACGGACAAGACGCCCTTCGCCCCCCACCCGCAGGACGCGGCGGCTAGCTGACCGATCTGCGCCGGCGGTTGACCTCGGGCAGGATGTCCTCGATCAAGCCCTGCACGGCGTCTTCACACAGATCCAATACCGCATCGAAACCCTTGGCACCGCCGTAATACGGGTCCGGCACGTCATCCCGGCGCGACTCCCGGGCATAGCTCATGAACATCCGGACCTTGTGGCGACACCCCTCGGGCGCCCGGTCGCGGAGATACTCGAAGTGCTCCCGGTCCATCGCCAACAGCAGATCGAATTCGGCAAAGTCCTTCGGCTGCACCTTGCGCGCCCGCAGCCGGGAAAGATCATAACCACGCCGCAGGGCGGCCGCTTGGCTGCGCGGATCAGGCGCCTCCCCGACGTGAAACCCCTGGATCCCGGCCGAATCCACGCCCACCGCCTCCTCGAGACCCGACATCGCCAGCCACCGGCGTGCCACGCCCTCTGCCGTCGGCGACCGACAGATATTGCCGGTGCATACAAACAGTATTTTCATTGTAGGTGTCCCTCCTCCCGACCAATTAAACAGCCGGCGGGCGGAACGTACAAGTGCGAGTACCAATTTATGCAGAGTCTCTCAGCCTTTGGCGTCGGGTGAAGCGGATGCATCATGCCCTTCAGCCCCGAAGGCCTGCTGGCGCAGGCGGAACAGGCGGTCCCGCGCGGCGGCAGCCTTCTCGAACTCCAGGTTGCGCGCGTGGTCCAGCATGTCCTTCTCGAGCTGACGGATCGTCCTGGCCAATGCCTTCTCATCCATCGCGCCATACTCGGCGCGGGGCTCGGCGACATTGACGCTGGCACCCTCTGAACCTGCATCATAAACACCGTCGATGATGTCCTTTATGCGCTTTGTCACGGAGCGGGGCGTAATCCCGTTGGCTTCGTTGAAGGCGATCTGCAGCGCCCGGCGCCTCTCGGTCTCGCCGATCGCGGCCTTCATCGAGTCGGTGATCCGGTCTGCGTAGAGGATCGCCGTGCCATTCAGGTGGCGCGCTGCACGCCCGATGGTCTGGATCAGCGAGCGCTCCGAACGCAGGAAGCCCTCCTTGTCCGCATCCAGGATGGCCACCAGCGACACCTCGGGGATATCCAGCCCCTCCCGCAGCAGGTTGATCCCCACCAGCACGTCGAACTCCCCCAAGCGCAGGTCGCGGATGATCTCCACCCGCTCGACGGTGTCGATGTCCGAGTGCAGGTAACGCACCCGGATCGCGTTCTCGGCCAGGTATTCGGTCAGATCCTCGGCCAGCCGCTTGGTCAGCACCGTGACCAGGACGCGCTCCTGCACGGCCAGGCGCAGCTTGATCTCCCCCAGCAGATCATCCACCTGGGTGGTCGCCGGGCGCACGGTGATGATCGGATCCACCAGGCCGGTCGGTCGCACCACCTGCTCCACCACCTGTCCCTGGTGCTCCTTCTCGTAGGCCGCCGGGGTCGCCGACACGAACACGGTCTGGGGCAGCAGGCGCTCGAACTCCTCGAACTTCAGCGGTCGGTTGTCCAGCGCCGAGGGCAGGCGGAAGCCGTACTCCACCAGGTTCTCCTTGCGCGAACGGTCGCCCTTGTACATCGCCCCCACCTGACCGATCGACACGTGGGACTCGTCGATGAACATCAGGCCGTCCTTGGGCAGATAGTCGATCAGGGTCGGTGGCGCATCGCCCGCCTTGCGTCCCGACATGTGCCGCGAGTAGTTCTCGATGCCCTTGCAGAAGCCCAGTTCGTTGAGCATCTCCAGATCGAAGCGAGTGCGCTGCTCGATGCGCTGGGCCTCCACCAGCTTGCCCGCCTTCTGGAAGACCTCGATGCGCTCCCGGAGCTCCTCCTTGATCGCCTCCACCGCACGCAGCACGGTGGCCCGTGGCGTGACGTAGTGGCTGGACGGATAGACCGTGAAGCGGGCGATCTTCTGCTTGAGGTGCCCCGTAAGGGGATCGAACAGGGTCAGGTGCTCGATCTCGTCATCGAACATCTCGACCCGCAGCGCGTGCTCGGCGCTTTCCGCCGGGTAGATGTCGATCACGTCGCCCCGCACACGGAAGGTGCCGCGCTTGAAATCCACGTCGGCCCGGCTGTACTGCATCGCCACGAGGCGCTGCACCAGCTCCCGATGCACCACCCGCTCGCCCTCGCGCAGGTGCAGCACCATGCTGTGGTAGTCCCCCGGGTCACCGATACCGTAGATGCACGACACCGAGGCAACGATCACCACGTCACGCCGCTCCATCAGGCTCTTGGTGGCCGACAGGCGCATCTGCTCGATGTGCTCGTTGATCGCCGAGTCCTTCTCGATGAACAGGTCGCGGGACGGCACGTAGGCCTCCGGCTGGTAGTAGTCGTAGTAGCTGACGAAGTACTCCACCGCGTTCTCGGGGAAGAACTCGCGGAACTCGGAGTACAGCTGGGCCGCCAGGGTCTTGTTGTGGGCCAGCACCAGGGCGGGCCGGCCGCAACGGGCAATGACGTTGGCCATGGTGTAGGTCTTGCCCGACCCCGTCACCCCCAGCAGGGTCTGGAACATCAGCCCGTCGCCGATCCCCTCCACCAGCTGCCGGATCGCTTCTGGCTGATCCCCCCCGGGAGGGAAGGGTTGATGGAGCCGGAACGGACTCCCCTCGAAAACCACCACTCGTCCGCTATCGGATTGATCGGCCATGATAAAATTTCAGATTCAAGTCAGTGGACAGCGCCCGGCAGCTTACCGGACAACGTCCCATTATCGCCCAGCGGCCCGCACACTGTGCCCCGCACCCTTCGCACCATTTGGAGAATCCATGAGCTCGTCGATCTTTGCTGCGGTTGAAATGGCCCCCCGCGATCCGATTCTTGGCCTGAACGAAGCCTTCAATGCGGATACCCGCAGCACCAAGGTCAACCTCGGCGTTGGCGTGTACTTTGACGACAACGGCAAGATCCCCCTGCTCGGCGCCGTCAAGACCGCCGAAAAGGCCCGCCTTGAAGCCGCCCCGCCCCGTGGCTACCAGCCCATCGAAGGCCCCGTCGCCTACGCCAACGCGGTCCAGAACCTGCTGTTCGGCGCCGACAGCGCCATCATCCGTGACGGCCGCGTGGTCACCGCCCAGGCCCTCGGTGGCACCGGCGCCCTGCGTATCGGCGGCGACCTGATCAAGCGCGTGGTGCCGGGCGCCACCGTGTACATCTCCGACCCCTCCTGGGAAAACCACCGCGCCCTGTTCGAGGCGGCCGGCTTCCCGGTGGACACCTACCCGTACTACAACCCGGAAACCCGTGGCGCCAACGCCGAGGCGATGATCGCCAAGCTGAACACCCTGCCTGCCGGCTCGGTGATCGTGCTGCACGCCTGTTGCCACAACCCCACCGGCGCCGACCTCACCGAAGCCCAGTGGGCCGAAGTGGTCAAGGCCTGTGCCAACCGTGGCCTGATCCCCTTCCTCGACATGGCTTACCAGGGCTTCGCCGACGGCATCGAGCCGGACGCCGTGGCGGTGAACCTGTTCTCCGCCTCCGGCCTGTCCTTCTTCGTGTCCAGCTCCTTCTCCAAGAGCTTCTCCCTGTACGGTGAGCGCGTCGGTGCCCTGTCCATCGTGACCCAGAGCAAGGATGAGTCCGCCCGCGTGATGTCCCAGCTCAAGCGCGTGATCCGCACCAACTACTCCAACCCGCCGATCCATGGCGGCGCCATCGTGGCCACCGTGCTGTCCACCCCGGCCCTGCGCCAGGAATGGGAAACCGAACTGGCCGGCATGCGTGACCGCATCCGCGCCATGCGCACCGGCCTGGTCGAGCAGCTGGCCGCCCGCAAGGTGGACCAGGACTTCTCCTTCGTGATCAAGCAACGCGGCATGTTCTCCTACACCGGCCTCAGCGCCGCCCAGGTGGAGCGCATGAAGGAAGAGTTCGGCATCTACGCTGTCGGCACCGGCCGGATCTGCCTCGCCGCGCTCAACAGCAAGAACCTCGACTACGTCGCCGACGCCATCGCCGCCGTGATCAAGGCCTGAGTTGTGCCGCTCCCGGCCCGGCCGGGAGCAAATAGGCGCACAAAAGGGTTGACGAACCTCTGAATCAATCCTAAAATGCGCGCCTCTGTTCCTCGATAGCTCAGTCGGTAGAGCGCCGGACTGTTAATCCGTAGGTCCCTGGTTCGAGCCCAGGTCGAGGAGCCAGAACAATTTGCGGTGATTTGCATCCCCAGGATGCAGGTGACCAACCCGTCAGATCCTCGATAGCTCAGTCGGTAGAGCGCCGGACTGTTAATCCGTAGGTCCCTGGTTCGAGCCCAGGTCGAGGAGCCAAGACAAGCAAGCAAAAAAGCCAATCCGCGAGGGTTGGCTTTTTTGTTGTCTGTGCCCCGCGCCGAGAGGGGCCGTGAAGTTGAAGCAAGCCCCTTCTGATTCGACTGCGGGATCTAGAACAGCTCGACGCTTTCCTGGCCGGTGCCACGTCCTGCGTTGAGGGCTTGAAGAACCTGCGAGAACTGCGTGTCGAAGCTTCCCCCAGACATAAGCCGGGAGAGGATCCGCTGAACAGAATCGTCCATCGTCTCGCTGATCTCCGTCTCCTGCGCTTGGCTGATATCCAGCCAGGAATAGGTCTTCTCGATCCCGTCGATCATTTCCTGCAGCAATAGGCGGGTATCACACAGCGTCACACGAGTCTGGTCACCCAGGGCGTTGAGGGCGAGCTCAGCCTCACTCAACGCCACCTGCAGCTGTTCCGCACGCTTTTGACCTTCGAGCCGCAGATCGACGTTTACGGCCATGACTTCAGTCGATTCGGCCAGGATGGCCAGGCTGTCGCGCAGGATGCCGGCTCGCTCCTGGTCGACCTTCTCGTCGGGCATGTTCTGCACGATCACCGACACGCGGTCGTAGTTCACCACCAGATAACGCTTGAACTGGAAGATGCGCCCCATCTCTCGCCCGTTGTCGAGCATCGAGATTTCGAGTGGAGAGGGCTCGCCATTGGCGGACACGATGGTGGTGTCATCGTTCGGATGCCGGATCAGCACACAGGACTGCAGCCCAAGATCCTGAACCGTCGTGACGAGGTTCTCCGCCAGCGCCTCATAGTCAGCCAGTGCAACGCTGCGCCGCATGAACTCAAGCAGGACGCCCGTCTGGCTTGCGCTCGCGAGGAAGCCCATGGCCATACGCTCCAGCACTGTCTTCTCCTGCTCAAGCGTGGCGTGGGCCCGATACTGCCGGACGGCGAGCACGATCTTTCGGATGAGGACTGACGGGGTGATCGGCTTCAGGATCAAGTCGTTTGCGCCCGCATCGAACGCGTCGAGGCGATTCTCGAGATTGCCGGCGTCGGCGATATACAGGATCGGGACAGGCAGGAATGCCCTGAGCGCTCTGCACGCTGCAAAGCAGCCACATTCGTCCCCGGTGGCGTCAAGGACAATCAGATCCGGGCAGCGTGCCCTGCTGAGCTCGATGGCCTGCTCCGCGCTACTTGCCGTCAGTACATCAAAGTTCTCGCATAGCTGCGAACGGAGGGCTGTGCGTGATTTTGAGTCACCGGCAACTATCAAGACGCAAGCCGAAGTTCTGCCGTCCAAACCGTCGGATCCAAGCTCGGGGCGGGCTGCGCTGCGATACATGCGGGACTCCTTTGTTTTTGATGATTTTTGTAATTTTTACACTTTAATGTGATTTTGTTAAATTAATAGTCCACATGGCCGGAGAAAATTTGTGCATCCCGCGCCGCCAGGGCTCTCAGACCCAGAGGCCTTCAGGGCGTCAGCGGCATGAGCTTTTACATGTGACCGCCTGCGAAGCCGGCCGCACCGGGATCGCAGTGCCCTCCCCCACCCTGTGCGGGCATCTCCACCGTAGACATTTCCCTGCCGGCTCAGTAGGGTGACTCCGTCGGGATGACGTCCGCCCCCAGATTGACGCCTGCGAGTTGCCTCCACATGGATTCGTCGATACTGCTGAGCACCAACGCACTGCTCTCGATGGCGGCGGCCGTGGTGATGTTCGTCGTTTTGCTGACGCGCAGGACCTACCCTGGATTCGGCTTCTGGGTTGCGGGCATCCTCAGTCTGGCGCTGGGTGCCGCGATGCTGATTCCGGGAGCCCTACCCGGGAGCTGGCTGGTTCGCGTGGCCCGTAACGCGCTTCTGGTGGGCGGTTTGGGCGCGATCCTGCATGGCATGCTGGTGTTTCGGGGCTACCGGATCAGTTACCGGCTCGAGGCACTGGCCGCCCTCTCCTTTCTTGCCGCCTTCGGCTACTACAGCCTGGACCCCGACGACCTCGACGCGCGAATCGTCATCTACTGCCTGTATGCGAGCGCCCTGAGCTTTGCAACCGTTGCCGTGACCTTGCGCCGACGGCAAGCCGATTTTGGCTCCAATGACGCCCTGCTCGCACTCTGGCTGACAGTCTACGGCCTGCTCTCCCTGGCACGGATCGCCCTGCAGCTCGCCAGCCCCACGAGCCAGACCGCCGTTGAGGCGCTGCAGGGGTTTGGTACCTTCTACGCAATGGTGCAGATCCTCACCGTCCAATTGGTGACCCTGACCCTGATCAGCATCAACTCGCAACGGATCGAGTGGGAATACCGCAGCAGCGAGACCAGCCTGCGTGAGAGCGATGAGCGGCTTCGCTCGATCGGCGACAACGTACCGGACGGCTTTGTCTATCGTTACGAGCTGGTCGATGGCCAACCCCGCTTCGACTACATCAGCGCCGGCATCGAGAAGACACACGGGCTGACGCCTGCAGAGGTGATCGACGACCCGCAGCGCCTGTTCTCGATGCTCACGCCGGAATCACGGAAGCACTATCTGGAGGGGGAAGCGATCAGCGCCCGGGATCTCAGCGTTTACTCGGGAACTTTGCTCTTCACGCGCGCAGACGGACGCCCCCTCTGGTTGCACGCGCAGTCGAGGCCGCATCAACGCGCGGACGGTGCGATAGTCTGGGATGGCGTCGCCGTCGACATAACCGAGCACAAAAAGGCGGAGCTGGAACTTGCCCACTACAACGCCCGGCTCGAGGGGCTGATCGAAGAGCGTACCCACGCGCTGTCGCAGGCCCTGGCCCAGCAGGCGCACGACCGGGAACGTCTTGAGTATGCCCTGGACGCAACCAATGACGGTTTGTGGGACTGGGATCTCCAGCGGGGTGTCGCCTACGTGAATCAGGCCTATGGCCGGATGCTGGATTACGAACCGGACGAACAGTCCACCAACACCCAGGACCACTGGATTGCCCTGCTGCACCCGGATGAGAGAGAAACCGTCCTTTCGCAGACACGACACTTGCTGGAAACCGCCGGGAGCTACGAGCTCGAATTCCGGATGCGCTGCAAGGACGGCCATTACAAATGGGTGCTCAGCCGGGGCAAGGTGGTGTCCCACGATCAACAGGGGAAGCCGTTGCGCGCCGTCGGCACGCATATCGACCTGACGGTGCGCAAGGCGCTCGAGCTGAAACTGCGCGAGGCCAAGGACGCGGCGGAAGCCGCCAACCAGGCCAAGAGCGACTTCCTGGCCAACATGAGCCACGAGATCCGGACGCCGCTGAACGGAATCCTCGGCATGGGCAGCCTGCTCAGGCGCACCGGCGTAACGGACGCACAGGCTGCCTACCTCAGCAAGATGGAAGCATCCGGCCGCCACCTGCTCACCATCATCAACGACATTCTCGACCTCTCGAAGATCGAGGCGGGAAAGATGGAGCTGGAGGCAAAGCCCTTCACCCTGGCCCATGTGCTCCGGGCAGCGGTCGAAGTCGTGGAAAGCCGTGCAGAAATGAAGGGCTTGCACCTGTCCGTGGACGACACCGCGCTGCCTCAGGACCTCCACGGTGACCCGACCCGGCTCACCCAGATCCTGGTGAATTACCTCAGCAATGCCGTCAAATTCACCGAGGAGGGCCAGATCGAACTCATCGGACGCGTGCTGGAAGAGAACGACCAAGCCTGCCTGCTGCGCTTCGAGGTGAGGGACACCGGGATTGGCATGACGGAAGAACAATGCGCCCGGGTCTTCAACGCCTTTGAGCAGGCGGACAGCTCAACCACCCGAAAATACGGCGGCACGGGACTCGGCCTCGCCATCACCCGCCGAATCGCCGAGATGATGGGCGGGACAGTCGGCGTCACCAGCGCCCCCGGACAAGGCAGCAGCTTCTGGCTGACCGCCTGGCTGCGGAAGATGTCCTGCACCGAAGAGACGGAGCCACGGCTTCAGGACGGCGACGCCGAAGCGAGCTTGCGCCGCGAGTTCGGCGGCTGCCGGGTGCTGCTCACCGAGGATGAACCAGTGAATCAGGAAGTGGCGCTGGCCTTGCTGGAAGAAGTCGGCCTGGCGGTGGATATCGCCGGGACGGGGCTGGAAGCCGTCACCCTGACCGACCGGAACGACTATGCCGCGATCCTGATGGACATGCAGATGCCGGTCATGGATGGCGTCGCGGCAACCCGTGCGATCCGCGCCAACCCGAGGTACAAGGACGTTCCGATCCTGGCGATGACCGCCAATGCATTCAGCCAGGACCGGAGATCCTGCATCGATGCGGGGATGAACGACTTCATCAGCAAGCCGGTGGAGCCCTCGATCATCTATTCGACCCTGCTCACCTGGCTCAAGAAAAGCCGATAGCTTGCTGGCCAGCGGACCGGGCGGACAGGGTCGCCCCCCCCACTGCGCAAGGGCGACAGGGACGAAACCTGCCGCTCCCCCGCGCGCCTCAACGTGCGCCCGCCGACCTGGACGCCAGCCCGGACGCCAGGATCAACCCCAGGATGGAGCAGGCACCGGTCGCCACCCAGGTCAGGTGCCAGCCGCCGACATCGGCTGCGAGCATCGCCACCGCAGGCGGGCCAAAGAACTGCCCGGTGGACGAGCACTGCTGCATCCAGCCCACCGTCGTCGACACGGTGCGTTCGCTAGGCGCCGCATGCACCACCTCGGCGAACAGGGAGCCCGGTATCAAGCCGCCAATGGCCGAGTACAGCACGACAGCCAGGTAGCGCAGGACGGGGAGCTCCGCCGTCAGCGGGTGGAAGGCCAGAAAGGCCGTTACCATCAGGCTGACGTAGCCCACATACAGCAGATGCCGGGCAGGCACTCCCCGATGCAGCAGGCGCCCCGCGGCCACGCTGCCGCAGACGTTCACGAAGCAGGCAAAGGCGGTCAATGCACCGGCTGCCGGCTTGCTGAAGCCGCCCTGCTCGCAGACCAGAGGCAGAAATCCGATCACCGCGAGCCACTGGCTCGTGTAGAGGGCAAAGGCAATCGCCACGCGCCAGGGCTCCTTGCTGCTCAGCGTCAGCCTCAGGCGCAGCCACCACGGCTCCTCAGCCTGCCCCCCCGGTGTCGGCATGGCCTCCTGCCTCCTCGCATCCGAGGGAATGGACGTGCCCACCCAGACCGCCATGGCGGCGGAGAGCCCCCCCAGGAGCAGCCACAATCCTTGCCAGCCGATCAGCGACATGATCGACGGCGCCCCCAGCAAGGCCACCGAGGCACCGGTCGCCATGTAAGCTCCCCACAGGCCCAGATACGGGGTGAGTTGGGTGCGGGGCACCAGTTGCCGGATCAGCCCCGGTGCGGACAGCACGGTCAGCAGAAAACCCAGCCCCTCGAAGGCACGGAAGGCCAGCAGGGCCTCCGGCCGCTGGACCCACACCCCCGCCAGGCCGGCGGTGGCCAGGATCGACTGCCCCAGGATCACGCTGCGCCGCAGCCCGATGCCGTCGGTCGCCGTACCGATCAGCACACCAACACTCATGCCGGCGAACTGCACGGTGGCCAGCAGGAAGCCGGCCTCGACCAGGGTGACGCCCAGGGCCTCACGCAGGACCGGGATGGCCACCGGCATCTTGCCGATATGCAGCGCGGCGACGACGCCGGACAGGATGACCAGCAAGGCAGGTTCAAGACGGCTCACGGCGATGGCGCTCCTCAGGCTGCAACACAGGGCCCGTGTTCGGGGAGGAGATGATAATTATTGAGTTCGAGCCGATAAATATGCATTAAATTGCATGACTGTTTAATGCAGGAAAGCAATCATGGATCGTCTCCACGCCATGCGCTTGTTCACCCGGATCGTCGAGCTCGGCAGCTTCAGCCGCGCAGCCGAGCAGTTCAACCTCACCCGGGCCACGGCGACACAGATGGTCAAGAAGACCGAGGCCCACCTCGGCGTCCGCCTGCTGTCGCGGACGACACGGCAGGTGACCCCCACCGTCGACGGCGACGCCTACTACCAGCGCTGCATCGCCATCCTGAACCAGGTGGACGAGGTCGACGCCGAGTTCCGCCAGGCCTCCCGACAGCCGGAGGGCCGGATCCGCGTCGACCTGTCCGCAGCGATGTGCCGGCTGGTGCTCATTCCGGCGCTGCCGGACTTCTTCGAGCGCTACCCGCAGATCCAGCTGGAGGTCAGCGTCAGTGACCGACCCATCGACCTGATCCGGGAAGGCGTCGATTGCGTGCTGCGCAGTGGCAAGGTAGGCGACGTCGACCTGATCGCGAGGCCCCTGGGCCTGCAAGCCCAGGTGACCTGTGGCAGCACAGACTATCTCGCGCGCCGCGGGCAGCCCGCCACGCTGGAGGCGCTGACCGGGCACAGCGCCGTCAACTACCTGTCGGCATCCAGCGGAAAAACCATCCCCTTCGAGTTCACTGTGGATGGCGCACTCGTCACCCACCACCTGCCGGCGAGCCTGGCGCTCAACAGTGGTGCGGCGTCTGTCGATGCCTGTGCCGCCGGCCTCGGGCTGATCCAGATACCGGCCTTCCTGGTCGCCCGACAACTGGCGAGCGGAGAATTCGTCGAGGTGCTTCCCGACCATCGCCCGCCCCCGCTGCTGTTCAGTGCGCTCTATCCGCCGAACCGCCATCTATCGAACCGGGTCCGGGTGTTCATCGACTGGTTGGCGGAACGCTTCGCCTGACACCGGGCGAAGCGCACGGAGCCCCCAGCCCATCACAAATTGTTCACACAGCACGCCCTACAGTTCCATAATATTGGAAATATGGAATCAAAAACCACGCATGCCTCAAGAGGGAAACACAGCATGACCCGACTCAAGACCGTGCTGGTGCTGTGCACCGGTAACTCCTGCCGCTCTCAGATGGGCGAAGCCATCCTCAATCACGATCTGGGCGGGCAGGTCCGCGCCCTCTCCGCCGGCACCGAGCCCCAGCCCAAGGTGGCCGACGGCGCGCTCGAGGCCTTGACCCTCGCCGGCCTGCCCACCGCCGGCCTGCATCCCAAGACCGTGGAAGCGGTGATGGACCAGGACATCGACCTGGTGGTGAGTGTCTGTGACAACGCCAGGGAGAGCTGCCCGATCTTCCCCCGCCCGGTCAAACGCATCCACGTGGGCTTCCACGACCCCCACGGCGAACCGCTGGACAGCTTCATCGCCGTGCGCGACGACATCCGCGCGCGCCTGGTGGCGGCGGTACGTGAAGCCTTGAGCCTGTAAGGAGGCATCATGTCCGCAGTTCAATGTGAAGTGACCGCCAAGGCGGCGGCCGGCGCGCCGATGAGCATCTTCGAGCGCTACCTGACCCTGTGGGTCTTCCTGTGCATCCTGGCTGGCATCGCCCTGGGCCAGCTGGCACCCGGCGTCTTCCAGGCCATCGGCGGGATCGAAGTGGCCCAGGTGAACCTGCCGGTCGGGCTGCTGATCTGGGTGATGATCATCCCGATGCTGGTCAAGGTGGATTTCGGTGTGCTGCACGAGGTGAAGCAGCACATCCGCGGCATCGGCGTGACCCTTGCCGTCAATTGGCTGGTCAAGCCTTTCTCGATGGCCCTGCTGGGCTGGCTGTTCATCCGCCACCTGTTTGCCCCCTGGCTGCCGGCAGAGCAGCTGGACAGCTACGTGGCCGGACTCATCCTGCTGGCGGCAGCGCCGTGCACCGCGATGGTCTTCGTGTGGAGCAGGCTCACCAACGGCGACCCGCTGTTCACCCTGTCCCAGGTGGCGCTCAACGACAGCATCATGGTGTTCGCCTTCGCACCCCTGGTCGGGCTGCTGCTGGGCATCTCGGCGATCAGCGTACCGTGGGACACCCTGCTGACCTCCGTGGTGCTGTACATCGTGATCCCGGTACTGCTCGCCCAACTGTGGCGCAAGACCCTGCTGGCCCGGGGTCAGGCCGCCTTCGACACCGCCATGGCTAAGATCGGCCCCTGGTCCATCTCCGCCTTGCTGGCCACGCTGGTGCTGCTCTTCGCCTTCCAGGGCAAGGCCATCCTCGCGCAGCCCCTGATCATCGCCCTGCTGGCGGTCCCCATCCTGATCCAGGTGCTCTTCAACTCGGCACTGGCCTACTGGCTCAACAAGGTGGCCGGCGAACGGCACAGCGTGGCCTGCCCGTCAGCCCTGATCGGCGCATCCAACTTCTTCGAGCTGGCGGTGGCCGCGGCCATCAGCCTGTTCGGCTTCGAATCGGGGGCTGCGCTGGCCACCGTGGTGGGCGTTCTGATCGAGGTACCGGTGATGCTGCTGGTCGTGAAGGTCGTCAATGCCACCAAGGGCTGGTACGAAGCGCCGCGGTAACACACCGCCCCCTTCCAGCCCCTTTCAGCCCCTTCCCGCCCCACCACGTCTCCGCCAACGACCGGCGGAAACGTGCTCATTCCACCCGCCGGATCTCCAGGGCGCTGCCTGCCCATAGCAGGCAGCGCCCTGGCACTTTCTGACACCCGCAACGGGCCCGTGGCGCATCCTGCGTAACGCCTGCCCACCACCCACTCTCCCCCTGGTCGCACCTTTGCTTGCTGCGGGACATCTTCTTTGGTAAATTAAATACCAAGCGCTTGATTAATATTTTCCGCCTGCGCTGCGGGCGCTGATACGCGCCACCCTGGCCCCAAGAACACCTATGAAAGGAATCAACATGATTTCTCCCCTCACCCTGATCTGCCGGACGGAGGATGTCCCCGCGGGGGGCGCGCTCCAGGTCGCACTTCCCGACCGCGAGCCTCTGGCCGTGTTCCACCTGCAAGGCGAGTTCTTCGTCACCGACGACACCTGCACTCACGGCGCGGCCTCCCTGTGCGACGGGGAGATCGAGGAGGGGCGGGTGTTCTGCCCCTTCCACTCGGGCTCCTTCGACATCCGCACTGGCGCACCGGTGGACAAGCCCTGCACACGCGCCCTGCGCACCTACCCCGTACGCACCGAAGACGGTGCCATCTACGCCGTTCTCGAGTGAGTCAAGCCATGCAGGACTGCTTCGACATCATCATCATCGGGGCCGGCATTGGCGGCATCACAGCCGCCCAGACGGCACTGACCAGCTCTGGAACAACCCGGGTCCTGCTGATCAACGGCGAGGATTGCCCCCCCTACGACCGCCCTCCCCTGTCCAAGGCCATGCTGGCTGGCGACGCCACGACGGCAGACATCGTCCTCCTGCCGCAGGACTGGCAGGACGCCCCCCGCCTCAGCCTACGCCAGGGCCGAACCGTCACGGCCATTGACCGCGACGGCAAATCAATCCTGTTGGACGACGGGGAACGCCTGCACTACGCCACCCTCATCCTCGCCACCGGCTGCCGGCCCCGCCTACTCGACCCGGACCTCATCGACCCAGCCTGCCGCGACCGGATCTTCTACCTGCGCAGCCTGGCTGACGCCCAACGCCTGCAAGCGCAGCTGACCGCTACACCACGGCCACGCCTTGCCATCGTCGGCGGTGGCTTCATCGGCCTCGAGGTGGCCGCCACCGCCCGCCAGGCAGGCTGCCCGGTGAATGTGCTGGAGGCCGGCGAGCGCCTGATTGGACGGGGCGCCCCGGCCACCGTGGCGGACTTCGTCAAAGCCCGGCACGAGGAGGCAGGCGTCGGCGTCCACCTGGGCGCGCGCCTGCAGCGCATCGCCGCCCGGGAACAGGCACTGGCGCTCAGGCTCGAAGACGGCAGCCTGCTGCAGGCCGATATCGTGGTGGCAGGCATCGGTGCCCTGCCCAACGACGAGTTGGCCCGCAGCGCCGGCCTCGCCTGCGACGACGGCATCCTGGTGGACGCGGCCTGCCGCACCAGTGATGCATCGATCTTCGCCATCGGAGACGCCGTCCGCCTGCGCCAGGCTGACGGGCAACGCGGCGAACGCATCGAGCACTGGAATGCAGCACGGCAGATGGGCGAGGTCGCCGCCACCAACGCCTGCGGCGGAGCGGCCCGCTACAGCGGGATCCCCTGGGTCTGGTCGGACCAGTACGCGCTGAACCTCCAGTTCCTCGGTGTCAGCGCTGCCGGACACCGCCACATCATCCGGGGCGACCCGGCCTCGGCCCGCTGGGCCTTGCTGGAGGTGCGCGACGACCGCCTGGTGGCCGCGACACTGATCAATCAGGGCAAGGAGCGGCGCAACCTCGAGCGCCTGATCACCAGCGAGACCCCTTTGTCCGCGGCGGCCCTGGCCGCCCTCGGCGACCCGGCTGCCAGCCTCAAGACCCTGGCCTGAAGCCGGCGCAGCCCCCTCTCATGCCCTCCAACGGAAAACGAGAATGAAGAACGAAGCCATCGCACAGATTCACGCCGAGCACCGTGCCCTCGGCGCCGTCGTCCACGGCCTGCTCCACTTCGCCCACCAGGCCAACAGCACGGGCGCCCCCCCGGACTTCGAGCTGCTCGAGACCATGCTCGGCTACATCACCGAGTTCCCGCAGAAGCTTCACCACGTCAAGGAAGAGGATTACATCTTCGCCGTACTCGCCAGCAGCACCCCCGAAGCACGCGCCGTCATCGACAGCCTGCGTGCCCAGCACGACGACGACCTGCGCCTGACCGCGGCCCTGCAGGACGCCCTGGCCCGCTTCAAAGCCGGCACCCCCGACGGTGCGGCCACCTTCCTGGCCCAGGTGGAGCGCTTCGCCACCCTGCAATGGCAGCACATGACCGAAGAGGAAGACCTGCTCCTGCCCCTTGCCGAGCTGCACCTGGACGCGGCAGCCTGGCAGCGCATCGGCGAGGCCTTCGGTGCCAACGGCGACCCCCGCTTCCGCGGCGACGCACGCAATCGATTCGACGACATGTTCCGCCGCATCGTCAATCTGGCGCCGGCCCCCATCGGCCTGGGCTGAGCCCACCTGCCATCCACCACGAAAAGATCAAGACCATGCACGAACCCCACGCCCGCGGCCCCCTCTCGGGGGTCACGGTGATCGAGCTCGCCGGCCTCGGGCCGGCGCCGTTCTGCGCCATGCTGCTCGCCGACATGGGCGCCCGGGTGATCCGGGTGGACCGTCCGCCCCAGGCCGGCGCCAATGCGCTTGCCGATCTGGCGGACGGCCCCGTCAACCGGGGCCGCCAATCCATCGCCCTGGATCTGCGCAAGGCAGAGGGCCTTGCCCTCCTCCTCAAGCTGATCAAGGACGCCGACATCCTGCTTGAGGGCTTCCGCCCCGGCGTGGCCGAGAAGCTCGGCTGCGGGCCGGAGGTCTGCCAGGCCCTCAACCCGCGCCTGATCTACGCGCGCATGACCGGCTGGGGTCAATACGGCCCCCTCGCCCCGCACGCCGGCCACGACATCAACTACATCGCCCTGAGCGGCGCCCTGCACGCCATGGGCGACGCCGACCGTCCGCCCGTACCGCCCCTCAACCTGGTGGGTGACTACGGTGGTGGCGGCATGATGATGGCCTTCGGCATCGTCTGCGCCCTGCATGAGGCCCGCCGCTCCGGTCTGGGCCAGGTGATCGACGCGGCCATGACCGACGGCGCCGCCCAATTGATGGCGCCCATCCACGCCATGCGCGGACGCGGCCACTGGCGCGACGAGCGCAGCGCCAACCTGCTCGACGGCCACGCCCCCTTCTACCGCTGCTACACCTGCCGCGACGGGCGTTTCATGGCCGTGGGAGCCATCGAGCCCCCTTTCTACAAGGCCTTCCTCGAGATCCTCGGCTGCCCGGAACTGATCCCCGCCGAACAATGGCGGCAAGCCACCTGGGATCTCACCCGCCGCCGCATCGCCGCACGCTTCCTCGAGAAGGACCGGGACGAATGGGCGCAGCTGTTCGAGCACAGCGACGCCTGCTGTACCCCGGTGCTGAACATGGCCGAGGCGTCACGACACCCTCACATCGCAGCCCGCAACGGCTTTGTGGAATGTGGCGGAGAACTCACGCCCGCGCCCGCCCCGCGCCTGTCACGCACCCCGGCCCGCGCCGCCTTCGGCTATCCACGCATCGGCGAGGACAGCCGGGCAATCCTCACCCGGCTCGGCCTGTCCGACACGAAGATCGACGCGCTGATGGCTGCCGGGACCGTAGCCGAAGCCAGCCAGACCACGACAGCGGGCTGACCTCGATGCGACAACGCCTCCCGCATGGGGAGGCGTCGTCGTCAGCCGGACGGCCCGTGGAAAGCCCCCGAGCCCCGTGGGGTATCAGGCGGACTCAGCCGGTCCTTTACCCTGCCCAAGGATCAGGCTGGGCACCGTGGCGTCCGGCTCGTTCAGCAAGGTTGCGGTAAAGGCCTTGGCCAGCTCGATGATCTGAGCCTCGGTGGGCTCGTTGACCCACTGCACGGTCCAGTTCAGGGCACCGATGGCGACCTTGCGGAATAGATGCTGGTCGCCCTTGATGAGGCCCGCCGCCTTCACCTCGTCGAGCACCTCCAGCCACAGGGCCTGGTAATCCTTGCTCAGCACCTTGAGCGGCGCCCGCAGGTTGTCGGGCAACCGCCCCAGGTCCTTCAGCCAGATGTGGTGGAAGTGGGTGTTCTCCCCATGCAACGCGAGCAGATGCCCCCTCACCAGTGCGTCCAGCCGGGCACGGGCGCCGCTGACGCCCTCGATGCTCTCCCGGACGATGGCCGAGCCGATCGTCATGCCCTGCATCAGCACGGCCGCTAGGATCTCTTCCTTGCTCTGGAAATGATAGAAGATGCTGCCCGAGGTGATCCCCACCGCCGCCGCAATATCACGGACGCTGGCACCGTCGTAACCATGCTTGTAGAACAACTGGGCTGCCGCCTGGATCAGGGCCTCCTGCCGGTTGCCCTTGAACGCTTCCGGCCGCCCCCGGCGCCGCGGGCTTCGCTCCGGAGCCGCGGGTGCCGCATTGTCTGATGTCGTCATGCAAACCTTCCTGATCGAGCCTCTCCGCCACACACCGCGCGGCAGGCCCGGACCGGGCACAGCAAAATTTTCCAAGCCCCGGAGGGGCGCAAAGAAGGGGCCGGGAGCCCCCGTTTCGAGCGGCGGGAGTATACCACCCCGCCTTTCCACCCTCCGGCAGCCCTCCACCGCACGGCAACCGGGCAGACGGCGGGCGTCGCCCCCCGGCGCCACCCGGCAGCCGGCTCAGATGCCCAGGTAGGCACGCCGCACGTCCTCGTCGTGACACAGGGCGTGGCCTTGCCCATCCTTGGTCACCCGGCCGGCCTCCAGCACATAGCCGTAGTCCGCCAGTTCCAGGGCCGCCGTGGCGTTCTGCTCCACGATGAGAATGGTCATACCCTTCTCCTTGAGGCGCTCGACCACCTTGAACACCTCCGCGATCAGCAGCGGCGCCAACCCCATGCTCGGCTCGTCCAGCAGCAGCAGCTGAGGCCTCGACATCAGGGCCCGCCCGATGGCCAGCATCTGCTGCTGCCCCCCGGACAAGGTGCCCGCCGGCAACGCCCGCTTGTCCCGCAGGATAGGGAACAGCTCGTAGACCTCCTCCAGATCCCGCACCACCAGGTCATCGCCGTCGGAACGGGTGTGCGCCCCCAGCAGCAGGTTGTCTTCCACGCTCATCGGCGCGAACACCCGCCGGCCCTCCGGCACATGGGCGATGCCCTGCCGCACCCGCTGCGGAGCCGGAAGACCGTCCAGGGGCCTGCCCTGGTAGCGGATCTCCCCGCCAGCCGAAGGCTGCAGGCCGGACACCGTGCGCAGCAGGGTGGACTTTCCGGCGCCATTGCTGCCCACCAGGGCCACCAACTCCCCCGGGAAGACCTGCAGGGATACCCCGTCGAGGGCATTCACGCTGCCATAGCGGGCATTCAGCCCGGCCACCGCGAGAACCGGCTGGCCGCTCCCGCGCGGCCCGAGGGGGGCACGGCCCGCCTCCATGGACATGGCATTCATCAGTGGGTCCTCCCCAGGTAGGCGGCGATCACATCAGGGTTGCGGCTCACCTCGTCCGGCGTCCCCTCCGCCAGCTTCTTGCCGTAGTTGAGCACCACGACGTGCTGCGATACGGACATCACGAGCTTCATGTCATGCTCCACCAGCACCGCGGTCACCCCCTCATCGCGCAGGCGGCAGATCAGGCGCGACAGCTCGGCCTTCTCGGTCGCTCCCAGGCCCGCCGCCGGTTCGTCCAGCAGGATCAGACGTGGCTTGCCGGCCAGCGCACGGGCGATCTCGAGTCGTTTCAGGGCACCATAGGGCATCGCCCCCGGCTCGGCATCCAGGTAGCGCTCGAGGCCCACATAGCGCATCCAGCCCGCCGCCGCCTCACGGCACGCCTCATCACCGCGGACGATGCCGGGCAGGCGCAGCATGGACGGCAGCAGACGTCCGTCGAGGCCCAGGTGGCTGCCCAGCATCACGTTCTCGATGGCCGACATGCCGTGGCAGATCTGCGGGGTCTGGAAGGTCCGCCCCAGCCCCATCGCCACGCGGGCATGGAAGGGCTTGCCGAGCAGGCTCTGCCCCCCCAGCGTGACCTCGCCGGCGGTGGGCTCGTAGATGCCGGTCATCAGGTTGAGGAGGGTCGTCTTGCCCGCACCATTGGGGCCGATGATCGAATGCACGGTCCCCGGCGCGATATGGAAGGAAACATCGTCGGTCGCTCGCAGGCCGCCAAAGACCTTGCTGAGACCGCTGATCTGCATGTCGCTCATGAACGGGATCTCCGCAGACGGTGAGCCAGGGTAGGAACCAGGCCCTTGGGCATCAAGACCATCACCAGGATCAGGATCAGGCCGTAGATGAGGGGTTCGTAGTGCTCCACGGCGGTCAGCACCTGGGGCAGCAAGGTCACGATGGCCGCCCCTGCGACGGCTCCGGGAATCGAGCCCATGCCTCCCAGGATGACCATCAGCACCAGTTCGATGGATTGCATGAAGTCGGCGCTCTTCGGCGAGATGAAGCCTGCGTACAAGGCACCGATCCCCCCCATGAAGGCAGTGACAACCGCCGACACGGTAAAGATGCGGACCTTGCTGGCCGACACATCCACCCCCGCCGCCGCCGACAGGGCCTCCGGCCCTTCGAGGGAACGCAGGGCCCGCCCCAGGGGCGAATTCACCAGATTGCCAGCCATCCAGTAAGCCACCAGCAGCAGGACCGCGACGATGCCGTACCACACCTTGGGCGAATCCACGTCTTGCCCGAACAGTGACAGCATGGGCAGGGACAAGCCGTCCGGCCCGCCGGTCAGCCACACCTCGTTGCTGATGAGCAGATAGATGATCATGCCCAGGCCGAGGGTCGCCATGGCCAGGTAATAGCCCTTCAAGCGGAGGATGGGGCGCCCGACCGCGAAGGCGAGCAGCCCCGCCGCCGCCGCCGAGACCACCACGCCGAGGAGGGGCGGCCAGCCGAAGCGCGACGACAGGATCGCCGTGCCATAGGCACCGATGGCCATGAAGCCGGCATGACCGAGGCTGATCTGCCCCGCATAGCCGACCAGCAGGTTGAGACCGATGGCGATCACCGCATGGATGCCGATCATCACCGCCATGTGGTACTGGAAGCCGGAGCGCAGCAGCCATGGCAGCAGCAGCAGGATGGCGGCCAGCAGGAGCACACCGCCCTGCCCCGCCAGGCGCAGGCGCGGACCGCCGGCTGTGGATAGTCCCCGGGGCATCCCGATAGCCTTGTCGATATCGCTCATCACACGCGCTCCCCGCCGGCAGCCCCGAACAGACCACGGGGCATGAAGATCAGGATCACCAGGATCAACAGGAAAGCCACTGCATCCTTGTAATCGGAACGGCCGTAGCCGGACATCATGGTTTCGGTGATGCCCAGCACCAGCCCGCCAGCCAGGGCCCCACGGAAATTACCCAGCCCCCCCAGCACTGCGGCGACGAAGCCCTTGAGGCCGAGCATCAGACCGACCGTGGAATAGGTGAAGGCGATCGGCGCAATGACCACCCCGGCCACCGCCGCCAGCACACCGCCCAGCCCGAAGCACAGCAGCTTCATGCGGCCGGTGTCGATGCCCATCAGGGTGGCCGCATCCGGATCGAGGGAGGTGGCGATGATGGCCTTGCCGGTCTTGCTGGACTGGAAGAAGCGGCTGAGCCCGACCACCACCACCGCCGTGATGCCGATCACCCACAGGCTCTGGGGCACGATGGTCACGCCGAAGAGATTGAGGGTCTCGTGACCGGAGAACTCCGGCAGGGAGAAGTAGCCCCGCCCCCACAGCAGCTCGGCTCCGCCACGCAGGACCAGCGCCACCCCCAGGGTGATCACCACCAGGGCCAGCGGCCCCGCCTGGCGGGCCGGACGGATCGCCCATTTGTACAAGGCCAGGCCGGCGATGCCTCCTCCAGCCACCCCCAGGACGATGGCCACCGGCAAGGGCAGACCGGCGGCCAGGAAGGCTACGGCCAGCATCCCACCCAGCATCTGCAGGTCACCCTGGGCAAAGTTGATCACGTTGCTCGAGTTGTAAACGATGACGAAACCGAGGGCGACGAGTCCGTAGATGGACCCGACGGTCAGCCCCGTCATCAGGTATTGCAGGAACTCGGTCATCCCGGTTCTCCCTGTTGTGGTGGCAGCCCGCCGGTACCTGTCGCTCACTGACAGGCACCAGAGGGCCCACGGGTCAGTCGATCAGCACGAAGCCCTTGTTGCGGATCTCGGCCATGCGCAGCTTGCTGACCGGCATCACGCCGCCGTGGTTGGTGGCAGAGAAGGTGTACTGGCTGGTCACGCCGGCCACACCCCGGGTCTGCTCCAGCGCCTTGCGGACCGCCTCCTTGTCGGTCGATCCGGCCCGGCTGATCGCATCGACGGTCACCAGCAGGGCGTCATAGCCATAGCCATGAAAGCCGTGGGGCAGTTCGTTGTAGCGTTCCTGGATGAGCTTGCGGAACTCGAGGCCCTTGGCCTTTTCCGGCTGGGAGTCCGGCAGCTGTTCCACCACGAGCAGGGGCTGCACGGCCACCCGCACCCCTTCCGACGAGGGGCCGGCCAGCTCCGGATACTTGGGTGCGGCGATGGCATGGCTCTGGTAGAGGGGCACCTTGATGCCCAGCGCGGCGTAGTTGCGGGTGACGATGGCGGGCTGATTGCCAAAGTCCAGGTTGATGATGGCCTGCACCTGGCCATTGCCACGGATGCGGGTCAGCTGGGCGCTCATGTCGGTGTCGCCAGCGGCGTAGGTTTCATCCACCACGATGCTGATGTCGCCGCGCTTCTTGCTCAGCTCCAGCGCCCCCTCGCGGGCGGCGCGGCCAAAGCCGGAGGTGCTGGAGAGCAATGCCACCCGGGTCAGCTTGTGCTTGGTCAGATGGTCGAACATCACCCCCAGCGCCATCACATCGTTCTCCGGCACCGCGAACACCCACGGACGCACCGGGTCGGTGATGGCCTTGGCGCCGGCCATGGAGACCAGCGGGATCTTGTAGCGCGTGGCCACGTCGGCCATGGACAGCGTATTGGGCGTGGTGCTGCTGCCAATCACCACGCTGACCTCATCCTCGGTCACCAGGCGCTGCATCAGCGCACGGGCTCGCTCGGCATTGGTGCCATCGTCGTAATGCACGAGCTGGATCTCACGCCCCAGCACTCCACCCTTCTTGTTGATCTGGGCCACCATCAGCTTGAGGGCCTTCTCCTCGGCTTCGCCCAGGTAGGAGCCGGGCCCGGTGGACGTGGTGATGGCACCGATCTTGATGGGGTCGGCCGCCTGCGCCGCCACGGCGCCGATGACCAGGGACAGGCCGGCCACGGCCGACAGCACGCGGCGCACGACACCGGCCTTGCGGATCTTGGGTTGTCTCGTCATTTCCTTGCTCCTTTGTCTGGGAATTTCGTTTCTTGTTGTGGGTTTGCCTGCTTCTTTACTGCTGCACCAGCGCCGGCCCGCCGCCAGCTAGTCCATCAACATGAACGACCCGTTGCTGCTGGCGAACAGCAGGCCGTCCTGGCGCACCTCTGCCTCCACGTAGGCCGTGCGCCGCCCCTGGCGCACGACCGTGGCGCTCACTTCGTAGGCACCGGGCAGCACGGCCCGGTGGAAGGTGGTGTTGAGATTGATCGAAGAAAACGTCTGCTCCGGAACCACGGAGAGCAGCGCCGCGGCCAGCATCTGGTCGCACACGGCGGCGATGAAGCCGCCCTGCACCACCCGGTTGCCATTCAGGAAGCGCCCGTCGGGCATCCAGCAGGCCCGCGCGGCCCCATCCCGGCTGTCGAGCAGGACCAGATCCAGCTCGGCCATGCAAGGCGCCTCGACGATGCAGCGGAAGACATCGGGCAGGCCGGCGTGGAGGGCAGCCCGGTCCATCACGCTGCCGTCCCGATAGCCCAGGGCAGGCGCGCCGGATCGGCCAGCACCCAGCGCCGGATCTCGTTCTTCTGCAGCTTGGCCGTGAGGGTCTTGGGTAGGGCGTGGTCCACGAAGAGGACGTGCTTCGGGATCTCGGGCTTGCTCAACCGCCCCTTGCAGGCCTCGATCAGGGCCTCCTGGGTCAGGTGTTCGCCCTCGCGCAGCTTGACCACCGCCACGACGGCCTCACCCCACTCCGGATGGGGCACCCCGACCACGGCCACCTCCTCGATGGCCGGATGGGTCATCAGGATGGCCTCGACGCTGGCCGGAAAGACATTGACCGCCCCGGTGATGATCAGGAAGTTCTTGCGGTCATGCAGGAAGACATAGCCATCCTCATCGATGCTGACGATGTCGTGGCTACGCAGCCAGCCATCTCCCGGCAGCACCTCGGCGGTCTTGTCGGGCAGATTGAGGTATTCCTTCATCACCGGCGTGCCGCGCATCCACAGATCGCCCTTCTCGCCCGGCGGCAGCTCGTTGCCATCGGCGTCACGCACGCTCATCTCGAAATGAACGGCGCAACGTCCCACCGAGGCGAGCAGCTCGGGGCGACCATTGAAGGCCAGGCGATAGTCGGCCGGCGTCATGAAGGTCACCCAGCCGCCGGTCACCTCGGTCTGCCCATACAGCTGCAGCAGCTCACAGTCCGGCCAGGTCTCGTGCATCTGGGTGATCAGCTCGGGCGAGGCCGGCGAGGAGCCGAAGACCAGCATGCGCACCGACGAGAAGTCGTACTCACCGGTGGCGTATTCGCGGATGATCCAGCGCATGGTGGTGGGCACCTGCATGACGATGGTCACCCCCAGGCGCTGCACGTCACGCAGATAGGCCTTGGGATCGAAGACCCCGTCGGGGATCACGCTGGCCATGCCGTTGGCCAGGCCCCACACGTTCATGGCGATCACCACCCAGGACGCCGCCGCCGGCATGTACCAGATGTCGTCGGGGCTGAGGCCCACCGCCGGCACTGAATGCACGATCACGTCGTAGAGGCCGCCGTGAGTCAGCACCACCCCCTTGGGCAGACCGCTGGTCCCCGAGGTGTAGCTGATGAACAGGGTGTCGTCCCGCGCGATGGGCGGATAGGCCACCGGCTGGCGGCGCCCCTGGTCCACCAGGGTCTCGTAGTCGAGGGGCAGTTCGTGCTCGCCGTCATAACCCACCAGCAGCACACCGGCCCGGGCGAACTCGGCCAGCTCCTCACGGACCTGGTGCACCAGGCTGGCCTGCACGATGATCACCTTGAGTGCGCTGTCCCGGGCACAGTGAATGAACTCCTCCTTGGCATAACGCCAGTTGATGCCGACCCGGATGGCCCCGATCTTCATGCAGGCCATGAAGTGCTCGTAGATCTCGATGCGCTCCTGGGTGTAGATGCCGACCCCATCGCCCTTGCCGACGCCCAGCTTCTGCAGGCTGGCCGCCAGGGCCTCGGAACGCTGGTCCATCTGCCGCCAGGAGGCGCGCTTGTCCCCCATGTAGTAGGCGACCTTGTTGGGAAAATTCCTCGCGCAACGCTTGATCAGGTCACGGGGTAGCATGTGGATCTCCTTCTGTTGAGTGATGTCGTTCTTGTAGGTGTGGTGGCGATGCCCTTGCCCGGGCGGCAGCATCGCCGCGGGCTCAAGCCGCCAAGAAGCGCAGGCTTCCGTCTTCGATGCTCGCCCGCAGGGCCATCCCGGGTGTCAGCACGGCCCCCTCCGCAAGGCGGGCGAGCAGGCGCGGGCCCTCCTCCAGCTCGACCATTGCCACGGCATAGGGCGGCACCAGCCCCGCCGCGTAACTGCGGTGATAGATCGCCCGCGCCCGCAGCCGTCCGGCACCGCTTGCCCGGACCCACACCACCTTCGCCGCGCCGCAGGCCGGGCACAGGCTGGCGCCATACTCCAGCACCGCGTCGCAGGCGCCACAGCGGGCGTAGCGCAGTTCGCCGACAGCCAGCCCAGCCAGGAATGGCGTCGCGCCGCCTTCGATGTCCTTGTCCATCGTCTTCCCCAATCTGATCTTCAATGGGCCCGGAGCCGGGCTGACGGGCTGAGCAGCAGTGCGGCGTGGTAATCCAGCCGGCCGCCGTTGCCGGTCACCAACTGCAGGTCGGCGCGGTCCAGCTGTCGGGGGCCACCGTGGCCCCGCGCCTGGATCACCGCCTCGGCCACCGGCGTCATGCCTTGCAGGTAATAGCCGGAGAGATGCCCGCCCCCGGTGTTGCAGGGCAGCCTGCCGCCGGGCGCGGTATGTCCATCCCGGGTGAAAGCCGCGGCCTCGCCCGGCGGACAGAGCCCGTACTCCTCGAGGGCCAGCAGGGTGGTGAAGGAAAAGGCCTCGTAGAACTGGCAGGCGTCGATATCCGCGGGTACCACACCGGCCATCTCGCAGGCGATGCGCCCTGCCAGCCGGGCGCCGGTCAGCCCCTGGCGCCCGCGAAAGCCCGTGAAGCCGCCGTGCCCCTGACCCATGCCGTGGATATACACCGGCCGGGCGCTGCGTTCGGGCGCAGCATCCGCCGCCGTGACGACGACAGCGATCGCGCCATTGACCGGGTAGGCGCAGTCGAGCACCCGAAATGGCTCCACCACCCACGGCGAGCGGCGGTAATCGTCGAGGCTCAAGGGCGCACGCAGGAAGGCATCGGGATTGCGCTGTGCCCAGGCCCGGTCGGACAGCACCACCCCCGACAGGGCATCGGCGTCCAGCCCGTAGTGCCACAGGTACTCCTGGGCGGCCAGGGCATAGGCACCGGCCGCACCCAGCAGGCCGACCGACTCCTCCCAGCCCGGGATGCCCGAGATGGACAGGGCCGGAGCGAAGGCCTGCCCACCCGACTGGGCCGGGCGAATGGGGTCGTCGGCAAAGACGCAGACCACGTTGCTGGCCATGCCGGCACGGATCGCCAGCGCCGCGTACTGGATCATCTGCACCGCCGACGAGCCCTCTCCTTCGATAGAGCTGAGAAGGGTCAGGTTGGCAAACTGCAGATCCTCCTGGAGCTTGAGGGGGAGCACCTCATGGGGCACCAGCGGACTGCGGTTGATCAGCAGTCCATCGACCTCTCCATGCCCGATGTCCGCATCGGCCAGGGCCGCCTGCACCGCCTGCACCGCCAGCTGGCGGGCCGACCCCACCGGCGTCCGGGACAGCGTGCTCGCCCCGAGACCGATGATGGCGGCCTTCGCCCGGCCCTTCTCAGCCATGTCCATGCTCGCTCCGCCCCGGGTCAGATCAGGAAGCCCAGGGTCGACAAGGGCTCGGAGCCATTGACGAGCATGACCTTCTTGAAGAAGAGCTTCCACGCCCCGGCCGCATCGGCGCGCACCTTGTACTCCACGCGGGCCGGCCACACTTCGAGGGTCTGGGTGGACTGGATGCGCATCTCGTACAGGATGGAGTTGGCGCGGACGGCGTATTCCCGTGCCCCGGCCTGGCTCGGTTCGGGGAGTTTTTCGATTTCGATGTTCGACAGCACCCGGCACAGGGGCGAGGCCGGCAATTGGGCGTGGCGCATGCCGGTCTTGAGCTGGGCGACCCGGCTGGACAGGCGCTTGCGATTGTCGGCGATCACCGAGATGGCCTGGGGCGTGTCCACCTCGAGGCCGCCCACCGGCACCCAGTAATACATGTCGTCGTCCACCAGCTCTTCCCACTCGGCGTAACGGGACTCGTCGGCCAGACGTGCCTCCTTGTACAGGAGGGCTTCGATCTGGCGCTGCTCTTCAACACTAACCAGTTGCATGGATGTTCCTTTCTGTCTTGGGCTCGGCCCCGCCTGACGGCGGAGGCCCGGAGAGCTGCGGCGGGCAGACCGCTCAGCGGGTCATCACCTTCTTGTAGTGGCGCCAGAAGCCACGGTTGGTCGTCTCATCGGTGACATGGCCGATGGTGGCGCCCTGCTCGGTGGTCCGCTCGCGGGCATCGCCGCGGCTCACGTCCAGCCAGGAACGCCCCGCCTTCAGGGCGATCTGCTGGCGCTCGGAGATGATTCCGTCGTCGGCGAGAAGGAAGCCGGAGGGGCCCATGGCCGCCTCGGACTGGCGCAGGATGCGTTCGTTGAGCGCGTCGGACACACCCTCCAGCAGCAAGGGGGTGTGCAGCTGGACGCACTCGTTCGGGCCCCGCGGCTCGAACATCACCACATTCATCTCGGCGATGAAGAGGTTGGGGAAAATCACCGTATGGGGTGGCCCGGCACGCAACACCTCGTGGGCGCGTTCGTGGCCATGAGCCTCTTCCAGCGCGGCCACATAGGCGGGGAAGCGCGAGGCATCCGGGTAACCCAGCCACTCCATCTCCTTGGTGTAGGTGGGCGCCAGATTGAGCTCGGTGTGGCCGTTGCCCCAGTCGATGGTCTCGGACTTCATGTCGTCCTCGGACTGCAGCAGGGACTCGTCGTAATGGGAGCGCAGCACCTTGGCGAACGAGGCATGCACGAAGTTCACGTGGTAGCCATCGGTGTCGTTCTCCGGCAGCATCTTCCAGTTGGCATAGAACTTGTGCTTGACCCAGCCCGCGGTGAGCTTGACCTTGCCCACCGGTGACATCTCCACCGTCCGGTCCAGCACCTGCTTGCCATTGCCCAGATGGGCATCGAGGCTGCCTGCGTCCGGATTGAAGCTGGCGAACACAAAGCCCCGGTAGCTCTCCACCAGTGGCAGCACCTCAAGACCGTAGTCCTTGCGGTCACGGGTGAAGCCGTTCGGATACGGCACGTCGAGCAACTGGCCGTTCAGGTTGAACACCCAGCCGTGATAGACGCAGGCGAAGTTCTTGGTGTTGCCCCGCTCCTTGGTGACGATCAGGTTGCCGCGGTGGGCGCAGCGGTTCTTCAGGACTTGCAGGGCCCCCTTGCGATCACGCAGCAGGACCACCGGCTCCTCGCCGATATTGCGGCGCACGAAGTCGCCCGGAGCGGGGATCTCCGACTCGTGCCCCACGTACACCCAGCCCTTGTAGAAGATCTGTTCGAGTTCCTCCCGATACACCGCATCGCTGGTGTAGAGGGAAGCATGGACCCGGTCGGGCTGCACCAGGCCGTTGTAGTTGAGGACTGCGCCGGCACCACTCAGGGACAAACCGGTGACATCAGGGAAAGCAGACATTTCCACCTCCGTTAAGAGTATCCAAATAATCAATCAAGCGCTCGGTTAAATACTAAGCGAGCCGATTTGCCGCTGTCAACGAAGATTTGGCGCCAGCGTCGGGCAGTTTGCCCAGAGGTTTTGCGGCATCCTGTACGCTGAATCATGCCGCCCTGCCTGACCATGCCTGCCGCTCCCCGCCTGCGCCCGCTCGACCTCAAGCGTCATCTGCTGCGCCGTGTCAGCCTCTTCGCCCTGATCGTTCTGGTCCTCGGGGCGGCGGTGACACTGCTGGAGGTACGCCACCGGGTGCGCGGTGACATCCAGCGCACCGGCGGCGCCATCCGGCAGCTCATCACCGATGAGATCAACCGCAACTACTCGGCCTACGACGCCACCCTGACCGAGCTCAAGCTCGACCTCGGCGCCCTCAAGGCGATCGGCCAGGTCCTGAATTTCTGCATCGAGATGAGCGACTTCCACAGCCACGCCGTGTACCGGCAGTGCTTTGCCAACCCTGTCGCGCTGCCAGGCCCCGTGGAGACCTTCATGCGCCGGGTCATCGGTGCCGATGCGGAGTTCCGTGGCAGCATCGGCCAGTACCCCGGCATCACCGGGGGGCAGCTGGTCGTCACCCCCAACTACGGTCGTGAGGTGCTGGAGCTGACCCAGCGGCTGGCCAACCTGGTGGCCGTCAGCGTGATGATCCTGTTCCTGAGCTTTTTCGTGTATCGCCCGGTGCGGAACGCCCTGGCCCCGTCCGAGGCGATCCTGGGGACGCTTAACCGCATGGAACACGGCGACCTGCGGGCCCGCATGCCGGGTTTCGCGCTGATCGAGCTCAACCGCATCGGCGAAGGCTTCAACCACCTCGCCGACCGCCTGGAAAGCACCATCAACAGCCAGCAACGGCTCGCCCACAGGCTGCTGTCGGTGCGGGAAGAGGAACGCCAGCACCTGGCCCGCGAGCTGCACGATGAGTTCGGCCAATATCTGGCCTCGCTGAACGCCGAGGCGGCCTTCGCGCGGGAGCTCGCCGACGAGGGCGTACCGGCCCTGCGGCCCTGCGCCGACTCCATCGTCAAGACCGTCGAGCACATGATGGAAACCCTGCAGCAGATCCTCCACCGCCTGCGCCCCATCGGACTCGAGGAGTTCGGGCTGCGCCCCAGCCTGGAACGGCTGATCGAGGGCTGGAACCAGCGCAGCCGGGACACCCGCTTCACGCTCACCACGGACGAGGGGCTCGAGGGCCTGCCGGACAACATCAACGTGAGTCTCTACCGCATCATCCAGGAGAGTCTCACCAATGCCGTCCGCCACGGCCAGCCGGCCCGGGTGGAGGTGACACTGCGGCGCCAGCCGGCAGGCCTGAAGCTGGAGATCCGCGACGACGGCCAGGGCTGCACGGCCCCGGCCGATGCCCGCCGCGCCGACCGCCGGGGAGGCTTCGGCCGGCTCGGCATGGAGGAGCGGGTACTGGCCCTGGGCGGCACCCTCAGCATCACGCCGGCAGAACCACCCGGGAAGGGTACGCTCGTCTCCGTCCTCCTGCCCCTCGCAGGCCGCCCCATCACCACCTCCGAGGAACAGCCATGATCCGCATCCTTCTGGTCGATGACCACGCTGTCGTCCGTGAGGGCTACCGACGTCTGCTCGAACGCCGCGCCGACCTGCGCGTCGAGGCCGAGGCCGCCTCCGCCGAAGAGGCGCTCCAGTGCCTGCGGGAGAGCGAGCCCGACCTGATCATCCTCGACCTCTCCCTGCCGGGGATGGGCGGCATCGAGCTGACCCGGCGCATCCTCCAGCGCCGGCCGGAGGCCTGCATCCTGGCCTTCAGCATGCATCGCGACCCGCTCTTCGCCGCGCAGGCCATCCGCGCCGGGGCCCTGGGCTACGTGACCAAGAGCAGCAGCCCGGATGTGCTCATCCAGGCGGTTTACAAGGTGGCACGTCGGGAGAAAGTGCTGAGCCCGGACATCGCCCCCGAGATGGCGCTGACCCTGCTCGAAGGCGTCAGCAATCCGGCCGATGAACTGAACCCGCGCGAGTTCGAGATCCTGCGGCTGCTCCTGGACGGCATGGGCCCCGAAGAGATCGGCAGCACCCTCAACATCAGCCCGAAAACCGTGCAGAACGTGCATTACCAGATCAAGACCAAGCTGGGCGTGCGGACCGACATCGAGCTCGCCCGCCTGGCCATGAAACTCAAGCTGATCGGGTGAGGCCCACCGCGGGCCCCGGTGTCACCGCCCCAGTGTGTACACCTGGAAGGTGTCGCCGGCCTTGTAGCCGAAGATCTGGTTGCCACCCGCGGCCACGCCCACATACTGGACGCCGTCGATCTGCCAGGTGATCGGGGGCGCATTGACCCCTGCATCCAGCTGATCGCTCCACAGCGTCTGCCCGGTGGCGGCATCGTAGGCATTGAAGCGGCCGTTGCCCTCGCCCATGAAGACGAGATTGCCCGCCGTGGCCAGCACACCGCCCACCAGGGGCTGCTCCGTCTGGCGCTGCCACTTCATCCGGCCCGAGGCCAGGTCGATGGCCGACAGCACGCCCCAGCGCGGCACGTCCATCAGCGGCTCCAGCGTCGTGTATTCCACCGCCGGCTTGTCCGGCCCGGCGGGGATGACACGCTTGGTGTACTTCACCGGCCAATGGATGGCCGGCACGAAGGCAACCAGGCGCTGGTCATCCACCGAGGTCGGCGACCAGTTGATACCCCCCAGCACACCCGGCAGGATCACCTGCCCTTCCGGGGTCGGGTTGGTGAAGGTGTTGTGATGGGCGACGAACTCGTCCGACTTGAGCAGCAGCTCGCCGGTGAGGCGGTTGTGGATGTAGTACCAGCCGATCTTGGCCGCCTGGCCGACGGCCGGCACGCGCTTGCCGTTGACCGGATAGTCGAACAGCACGGCCGGACTGGCCACGTCGTAGCCCCACTGGTCATGGGGGACCTGCTGGTAATGCCAACGGATCTTGCCGGTGTCCACGTCCAGACAGACCAGCGACACCGTATACAGGTTGTCGCCGGGGCGCGAGCTGCCATCCATCTGGGGTGAGGGATTGCCGGTGCCGAAATAGAGCAGCCCGTTCTCGGCATCGATGGCCGGCGTGGACCAGGCCGAGCCACCACCATAACGGGCCGCGTCCGGATACTTGGCCAGATCGGCGCGCTCCTTGTCGATGTCCCGGTGCAGGGGCACGCCGTCGGGCGTGGTGCGGCGGAACTCGCCCTCCCAGTGGCTCGGGGCGATGGTGTCGAACTGCCAGACGCGGGCGCCGGTATCCGCATCGAAGGCGGCCAGAAAACCGGGGCGCCCATAGTTGCCGGCAAAGCCCACCACGGCCCCCAGCGGCGCCCCGTCCCGGTCGGAGTCCAGGTGCAGGCCGTAGCCAACCCCCGTGACGCCGACCAGCACCTTGCCCTTGTACACCACCGGCGCCATGGCGATCCCGACACCGGACTGCCCGGCGATGGTGGCCTTGCGCAACGGGTCCGATTCGTTGAGGGTGGTCACGGATTCGCGCCGCGCGCTGTCGCCGTCGGCCACTTCCACATCCCACAGCACCTTCCCCGACCGGGCGTCCAGGGCCACCAGGCGCGCATCCACAGTACCGATGAAGACCTTGCCACCCGCCACCGCCACGCCCCGGTTGGCCGGACCGCAGCACAGGGGGTAATCCTTCTTGCGGGGGTGCGTGTAGCGCCACAGGAGCCGGCCGCTCACGGCATCCAGCGCAACGACGTCGTTGAAGGGCAGCGACAGATACACCGTGCGGTCCACCATGATCGGCGTGGCCTGGAAGGTGGCCTTGACGCCGCTCTGGTAAGCCCACGCCCGGGACAGTTTGGCCACGTTGGCGGAGTTGATCTGGTCGGCTGACGCATAGCGCCGGTTGCTGTGGTCAAGCCCGTAAGTCGGCCAGTCGATGTCTGCGGCGAAGGCCGGCGTGAGTGCCAGGGCGGCGAGGAGGGGGAGCAGTCGTGTCGAGATGGGCATGTTGGATCCGGGCATGAAGATGGCGGGCCCCGCCCGCCGGAGAGTGATCAGTTGGTGCGCAGGACAACGCCGTGGCGCTTGAAGATGGCGGCCACCGTGCCATCCTTCTGCAGATCGGACAGGGCGCTGCTCAAGGCGGTGGCCAGATCCTCCGCATCGGCCTTGACCGCCATGCCGATCGCCCACTGCTTGGGGGTCAACTCGCCGAGCCTGGCCTCCTCGACGGTGAAGCGGGTCTCTCCCGCCAGCGCCCCCTGCAGTTCGCCCAGCGGCGCCATCACGGCTGCGACGCTGTCCTCCTTCAAAGCTTGGGCGGCGCCGGCCACCGAACGGAAGTGGGTGATGTTGGCACGCAGGCGCCCCTGCAACACCGCCCCCAGGAAGGAATCGGCGAGCGTGTCCCCTTCAACACCGATCTTCTCGCGGGTGAACACCTCCAGTGCCACCGCGGCCGACCCCTTCGGGGCCGGGATCCGGCTGGCCACCCGGGCCATGCCCATCACCTCCTGCTGATAGGCGCCGAAGATGCGCGCCTGCTCGTTGGCCTCGGCGAACACCGGGTCCACCGGCACACGCATCATCACATCGGCCGGCTCACCGCGCAGGTAGTGGCCTTTCCAGACCATGTTGCGCAGGTCGTCTCCCATGTCCTCCCCCGCCAGGAAGCCGATGATCTCGGCCTGCAGGCCGAGCCTGGCGGCCAGGGCCTGCCCCAGTTCCACGTCGATGCCCTTGCCCGCGTCCGAATACGGGGGAAAGTTGTTGTAGACGGCAACTTTCAACCGGCCGCGCTTGCGTACGGCGTCCATCTGTTCGTCGGCCTGGGCCGGCAGGTGGCAGGTCAGCAGGAGGGCGGCGAGGGTGAGCAGGACGGGGCGACGGGTAAAGCGCTTCATGGGGGTCTCCGGAATATCGTGAGGGATGGGCCTCGTGGGTGGGCCTTGTACTGCCGGATTCTAGGCGTCGCCTCCGCCGCCAAAGTGCCTCGCCAGGGCTTCGGGCAAATCCGCCAGGCACGTCGGGCAATTTGCCTGCCAGCACGCCGCAACGCGTCTCCTCGCGCGCCCTGGTACATCAGGCCTCAAATAGGAAAAAATTATTTTGATAAATTTGATAAAAACATCAAAATATAAATGTTTGGCAAATTCATCCAAGCAGCAGTCCCCCTTCACCTACATTGAGGGCCCATCCGATAACCGAGCGATCCGACACCGCCCCCCCGAGCACCCGCTGGGCCGCGATGGGGCCCCTCTGCGCCCGACTCCGGCAACTCACACGCCTCACCCGCCCCCAGCGGGTCGAGCTGGCCATCCTGGGCATCGCCATGGCGCTCGTCATTGCCGCCTCCCTCCTCTCCTGGCGGGTCGTCCGCGTGAATGGACAGGAGCGCTTCAATCGGGAGGAAGCCCTGGTCATCGGTGAGCTGACAGGACGGCTGACCGCCTATGAAACGATCCTCAGGAGCGCAGCCGGCCTGGTTGACGCCGCGCCGGCACTGAATCGGGCCAGCTGGCGCCACTTTGTGTCCGGCCTGCAGATCCAGGACCATTACCCTGGCATCCGGGGGCTGGGCTACAGCGTGCTGGTCCCTCCCGCGGGGCTGGATGCGCATACGGCTGCGGTCCGCCGCGAAGGCTACCCGGATTACATCCTCTGGCCCGAAGGCCCGCGCGACCTCTACAGCGCCATCATCTTCATCGAGCCGTTCGACTGGCGTAATCAACGGGCATTCGGCTACGACATGCTCTCCGAGCCCATCCGGCGTGCCGCCATGGAGCAGGCACGGGACAGCGGCCAGCCCGTCCTGTCCGGCATGGTCAAGCTGGTGCAGGAGACCGAGCAGGATGTCCAGCGCGGCTTCCTGATCTACATGCCGGTCTACCGGCCGGGCACCAACCCGAGCACCGTCGAGAAACGACGTGAAGCGCTGATCGGCTTCGTGTATTGCCCGCTACGCGCCGAGGACTTCATCCGGGGTACTCTCGGCCAGCGCTTCCAGCACCTCGCCATCCGCGTCTATGCCGACGCCACCCAGCACCAGGACAGCCTCCTCTACGACAGCGCCGCCCGTCACGATGGCGCCTCTCAGGCCGCCTCCTCCCTCGAGGTGTATGCCTCCCAGGCGGTCATCCCCGTCGGACAGAAGACATGGCTCGTGCAGATCCGGAGCACGCCCGAGTTCCTTCCCATCACGGACCGCCTCCGCCCGGTGGGCATCCTCATCCTCGGTTGCGCGGGGACCTTCATCGTGTTCTTCCTGGCCCGGTCCATCGCCCGCCAGAACGATCACCTGTCGTTTCTTTCCAGGCAGCTTGAAGACCGCCTGGAGGAAAGTGAAAAGCGCTATCGCTCCCTGTTCTTCGGCACCTCCGCCGTCCTGCTGCTGATCGACCCACGAAACGGACGCATCATCGAGAGCAACCAGGCCGCCCATGACTTCTACGGCTACGACGCGGAACAGTTCAAGACCCTCGTGGCGGCCGACATCACCGGACACGATGGCTCCCGCGGCCTCCCTCTCCCCGGCAAGACGCAGGGCAGCGCAGCCGACAGTTTCTATGCAGTACACCGTCTGGCCAACGGCGAGACCCGTGATGTGGAGGTCCATCCGGGGTCTTTCAGCCACGCCGGCCAGGAGTTCACCTACTTCATGATCCACGACGTGTCCGAGCGCCAGCGCATCGAGCTCAGCCTGCAGGCCAGCGAGAAGCGCTACCGCTCGGTCATGGAGGCAACGGGAGAGGGTCTGTGGGACTGGGACATCGAGAACGACACGGTGAGCCACAACGGCCGCTGGCTGGAGATACTCAACTGCAACGACTCGCTGCTGGAACATCCCGCCAGTGTGTTCCTGGAACTCGTCTTCGAGATGGACCGTGAACGGGTGCGTGCCGGGATCCGGCAGGCGCTGAGCAGCGGCGTCGATTACGCCGAAGAGTTCCGCATGGTGCGCGGGGACGGGGCCCTGATCTGGGTCTCGGACCGGGGCAAAGTGGTCGAACGCACGCAGGACGGCCGTGCCACGCGCATGATCGGTGCGCTGGACGACATCACGGAACGGAAGCTGGCGGAGGCGGGGCGGCTGGAAAGCGAAGCCCTGCTGCGCTCCGCCATCGAAGCCATCGGCGAGCCCCTTGTGATCTACGATCAGGATGATCGTCTCGCCTACTGCAACGAGGAGTTCAGGCAGGGCTACCGCGCGATCGCAGAACACGTGGTTCCGGGCAAGACCTTCCGGGAACTGCTCCACCTGAGCGTGGAGCACGGCGTCTATATGGCGCCCCAGGCGGATCCCGACACCTGGCTGGAAGCCCGGGTCGCCGCCCACCAGGCCGGCCAGACCGACAGCATCGAGCAACTGACCAACGGCCGCTGGGTGCGTTTCCGCGACCGCAGGACCCCGACCGGGCATATCGTGGGCTTCCGTGTGGATGTGACCGACGCCTACCGCCTGAAGGAACAGGCGGAGGCTGCCAGCCGGGCCAAGAGCCAGTTTCTGGCGGTCATGAGCCACGAGATCCGCACCCCCATGAACGGCATCCTGGGCATGGCGGAGATCCTGCTCAACCAGGACCTGTCCCACCAGGAAAGACAGGACTGTGTCGGCACCCTGCTCCGCTCGGGTCAGACCCTCCTGACGCTGCTGAACGACATTCTCGATCTGTCCAAGATCGAGGCGGGACGTTTCGAACTGGACGTGGAAGACTTCTCGCCAGCGGAGTTGGTGCAGGAGACGGTCCAGCTGTTTGCCGCCGCCGCCCACCTGAGAAAGCTCGCCATCTTCGCGGAGTGCGAACTGCCCCCCGGAATCAGGCTGAGTGCGGACGTCAACAGACTGCGCCAGATGCTCTCCAACCTGATCGGCAACGCCCTCAAGTTCACCGTGCAGGGCGAAATCCGGGTCTGCGCGCGACAGCTCGGCCTCATGGACGCCATGCCGCTGCTTGAATTCTCGGTGACCGATACCGGGATCGGGATTCCTGCGGAAAAGATGGGCGGGCTCTTCGAACCGTTCACCCAGCTCGACAACACCGCGACCCGGCGTCACGGCGGAACCGGTCTCGGCCTGTCCGTCGTCCAGCAGCTTGCCCACCTCATGGAAGGGAACGTCGGCGTGGAATCCTGCCCAGGGAAAGGCTCGCGTTTCTGGTTCCAGATCAAGGCCGCCCCCGGTGCGCACGCCCTATCCTTCGACACAGCGGTAGCCGATGGGACGGGAGGTCACCACGTCAGCGCTCCCCGCCTGCTGTCCGGCCGTGTTCTGGTCGTCGACGACAACGGTGTGCACCGCAAGGTCGCCATAGCGGCGCTGAGCAAACTTGGACTGGTCGCCGAAGTGGCGGAAGACGGCCTTCAGGCCCTGCAGGCCCTCAGCTCGGGCCCGGCGTTCGACCTCGTATTGATGGACCTCATCATGCCCAGACTCGACGGTTGGGAAACCACCACCCGGATTCGCCATTGGGAGACGGCCAACAAGCGTCCCGCCACGCCTATCGTGGCCATCTCGGCAGAGGCCTTCGAGGCCGACCGCCGTCGTTGCGAGGCGGTCGGCATGAACGATTACCTCGCCAAACCGATCTCGTTCAGCGACCTGTCCGCCATTTGCGAGCGCTGGCTGAAGCCCGTGGCAAGCCGCGAAACCGCGGCAGTCAAGCGTGTCACAGCGGATCCAGCGTCCCTGTGCCCCCTGATCGAACAGCTGCTCCCGCTCCTTGCCGAGCGGAAGTTCGATTCATTCTCCCTGTTCAAGGCGCTGCTCGCCGCCGCAGCGGGTACCGACCTTGCGGATGAACTGGCCTTCATCGGAAAACATCTGAATGCCATGGAATTCGACGAGGTGATCACTCAACTCAATCAGCTGGCCCTCTCGCGGGGCTGGCCCCTGCGATCATGAAGAAAGAACGCCCGAGGATTCTCGCCATCGACGACAATCCGGAGAACCTGATCGTCATCGGTACCAGCCTCGAGGCGGACTACGACATCCAGATCGCCTCGTCCGGCCTGGAGGGTCTGGCCCTGGCCCGACAGACCCCCCCCGACCTGATCCTGCTGGACGTGATGATGCCCGGCCTGGACGGCTTCGAGACCTGCAGGCAGTTCAAGGCCGACCCCGTCCTGAGGAATATCCCGGTCATCTTCCTGACCGCTGTCTCGGACCTGGACTCCGAGGTCTCCGGGCTGGAGCTGGGTGCCGTCGATTATCTGACCAAGCCCATCAAGGTCGCCCTGCTGCGGCAGCGCACCCGCAACATCCTGCAGCTCACGCAACTGGCACGGGAGCTCCAGGCCAGCGAGGAACGCCTGCGCTTCGTCATGGAAGCGACCGGCGAGGGCGTCTGGGACTGGAACATCCCCATGGGGGGGGTCAGCCACAACGCCTCCTGGTGCCAGATCCTGGGGCTGGATGGCTTGTATCTGCACCATGAGATCCAGCAGTTCACCGACTTGATCCACCCCGAGGATTTTCCTCAGGTCAAGCAACGCCTGGCTGCATGCCTGGAGGGCTCGGACGACTACGAGAGCGAGCACCGCCTGCGCCATGCCGACGGCCACTACGTCTGGGTGCTGGACCGCGGCAAGGTGGTCCAGCGCAGCGACAGCGGTACGCCGCTGCGCATGGTCGGCAGCATCCGGAACATTGATGACAAGAAACGCTACGATGCGGAGATCCACCGCCTGGCGTTCTATGACGCGCTGACCGGACTGCCCAACCGACGCCTGCTGATGGATCGCCTCCAGCAGGCTATCCTGATGAACCAGCGGCACACCCGGATCGGTGCGCTGATGTACATCGACATGGACCGCTTCAAGGCACTCAACGACACCCATGGCCACGCCATGGGAGACCGCCTGCTGGTCGAGGTCGGAGCACGCCTGCGCAGTGCGGTCCGCAAGCACGACACCGTCGCACGCCTGGGGGGAGACGAATTCGTGGTCATGCTGGAACAACTCTCCAGCTCACCCGAGGAAGCGCTGGCCCGTGCCACGGAGGTGGCCCGCAAGGTGCTGGAAGTCCTGGGCGCCGCCTACGACCTGGGCGACGTACTCTACGTGAGCACCCCCAGCATCGGCGTGACCCTGGTACTGGACCGGGACGAAACGATAGACGAGGTCCTGCAGCGCGCCGACATGGCGATGTATGACGCAAAAGCGGCGGGCCGCAATACCATCCGGACCTGCAGCCGGACCCGCTGAGCGGGACAGGCCCCGCCCAGGGGCCCATGCCCGGCGGCAACTCAGCGGGCGGTCAGCGCGCCACGGGGCAACAGCCGCCCGGCCTGCTTGACCACCGCGGCAGGCGGCGCCACCGCCTCCGCGGGCAGACGGAACACCGTAATGGACTCGACCAGGCGACGGGCCTGGTCCTCCAGGCTCTCGGCCGCAGCGGCCGCCTCTTCCACCAGCGCGGCATTCTGCTGGGTGACCTGGTCCATTCTGGCCACCGCGACGCTGACCTGACTGATGCCGAGACTCTGCTCCTGGCTCGCGCTGCTGATCTCGTTCACCAGACCCGCCACCTGGCGGAAGGCAATCACCACCTGCTCCATCGCGGTGCCCGCCTCGTTCGCCAGATCGGCCCCGGCCGCCACCTTCTGCCCGGACAGCCCGATCAGCTCCTTGATCTCCCGGGCAGCCAGCGCGCTGCGCTGGGCCAGCTGACGCACCTCGTTGGCCACCACGGCGAAGCCCCGCCCCTGCTCACCGGCCCGGGCAGCCTCCACCGCCGCATTGAGCGCCAGGATATTGGTCTGGAAGGCGATGCCGTCGATGACGCCGATGATGTCGGAGATCTTGCGGGAGCTGTCCTGTATGTCGGCCATCGTATCCACGACCCGCCTGACCGCCTCCCCGCCCTGATCGACCACGGCAAAGGACTGATCGGCGAGGGTGTTGGCCCGCTGGGCGTTGTCGGCGTTCTGGCGCACCGTCGCATTGAGTTCCTCCATGGAGCTGGCGGTCTCTTCCAGGCTGCTCGCCTGCTCCTCGGTACGGCGGGACAGGTCGGCATTGCCTGAGGCAATCTCCCTCGCCGACGTATCGATGGATCGGGCGGCTCCCTGCAGGTTCGCGACGAGCTCCTGCAGCCGGCTCACTGTGGAGTTGGCGTCGTTCTTGAGCTGGGCGAAGGTCCCCTCGAAGCGGCCATCGATCCGCTGGGTCAGGTCGCCGCGGGCTAGCGCCTCCAGGATGCGGGTGACCCCGGCCAGACCGACGTCGCTGGCCTCCATGAGCCGGTTGAGCCCAAGCACCATGTCCTTGAAGGCATGCTGGAAGGCGCCGGCATCGCCCCGGGCACTGAAGTTGCCGGCCGCAGCCGCATTCACCAGGCTCTGGATCTGGGCATTGATGCTGTGCAGGCTCAGCTTCACCTCGTCGATCGCCTGGGTGACCTGTGCCTGCTGCCCCGGCAGGCGCGCCATGTCCACCGACAGATCGCCCATCGCGTAACGCCGGACCACCTCGACCACCTGCGCGTTGGTCGCGATGTGGGCCTGCACCAGGGTGTTGATAGAACGGGCCATGTCGCCATAGACGCCAGGGAACCGGCCACCATCGATCTGATGGTCCACCATGCCCAGTCCGTGCTGGCGTGCGTTCTCTGCCTGCGCCTCGACGAAGCCGCGGAAGGTATCCACCATCCGCTGCATCGCCTTCAACAGCTGCCCGGTCTCGTCCTGCGCCGACACATCGATCTGCCCCGGCAGATTGCCGGCCGCCACCGCCTGGCTGATGGCCACCGCCTGGGCCAGGGGACGGGTGATGCTGCGGCGGATCCACCACGCCGCCAGGGCCCCGGCCAGCAACATGACCGCCGCAAAGCCTCCGACCAGTTGCAGGGCTCGGAGCACGGCGGCGTCGAACGCCAGGTGCGCCCCCTGCGTCTCCTCCCGCTGCAGCGTCAGCAGCTTGGCAAAGGCAGCGGCGATCGGCTTGTCGGCGCCTGCAATCGCCTTGTCGATGTCAGTCACCGAGGCACCACTGGCCCGCAGCTCAACCACCTTTGCCACCGCCACCCGGTATTTCTTTCCGCTGGCCTCGATCTCGCTCAAGGCCTCCTCCGCCTCTTGCGGCAGAGCCCCGGTGGCACGATAGGCCCCCGCCGCCCGATCGATCTCATCCATGCTGGCTGCAAACTTCGCGGGGTAGTCCCCGCCACGCAGCACGCTGTTCTTGAAAGACTGGACGGCGCTGCCGAGCGCCACCTGGCCACGGTAGGCCAGCCGCTCCCTGGCGACCATCTGTTCGTCGTATAGGCTGAACTGCTGCCTCAGGCTCGTCAGGTTGTGGAAGGCGGTGACGGCAACAATCATCCCGAGAAGCAGGACAAATCCGAACCCCAGCGTGAGGCGCTTGCCGATCGTCAAGTTGTTCAAGTTTCACTCCCACTGATTGAACTGCACCGCACCGGCAGCCCCCTTGCCAGGGGCTGCTCGGACGCGTGCCAGAAGAGCGTTCACGGCATCGGACAGGGTCATCTTGACCTCCACTCGCCGAGGTCTTTTTGAGTCGGATAGTTTTTGTTGAAATTAAATTGATTTTCAACATAATATCAATTCACACACCAAGAACACCGCTCCCTACGGGGAGCCCAAGGTGCCCCAATCCCTTATCCACACTGGAAGGCCCCATGAACTTCGATCCCAAGACCCTGCCCCCCATGGAGTACTACCAGATGATGATCGGCGCCATCATTCCGCGCCCCATCGCCTGGATCAGTACCATCAGCAGCGACGGCATCACCAACCTCGCCCCTTACTCCTTCTTCACCGTCGCCAGCGTGGTGCCGCCGGTGCTGGCCGTCACCCACGTCAATCCCCGCGACCAGCGCAAGGAGAAGGACACCCTGCGCAACCTGCGGACAACCGGTGAGTGCGTGGTCAACATCGTCGACCAGGCCCATGCGGAGATCATGAACGCCACCTGCGCCAACTACCCGGCCGAGGTCAGCGAGTTCGATGCGCTGGGCGTCGAACAGGTGCCGAGCCACCGGGTCCGCCCGCCGTCGGTGGCCGGCGTCCCGGCCCGCTTCGAGTGCATGCTGCGCGACATCCTGTCGATTGGCGGCGGCCCCCAGGGGGGGCATCTCATGCTGCTCGACGTGATCCACATCGACATCCGTGACGACACCCTCGACAACGGCCTGCTCCTGCCGGAACGGGTCGATGCCGTCGGCAAGCTCGGCGCCGACGACTACAGCACCATCCACGAGCGCTTCGCCTACGCCCGCCCGGTGCTCAAGTAAGCCGGGTATCGCCCCTCCCCCCCACACTGAACCGAACGGACCTCCCGACCATGACCCACACCGCCAGCAACGAGCCCCTGAGCGAGGCGCATACCAGCCGCTTCGTACGCATCCAGGAAGGCGACCTGAACCTTCAACTGCACTACAACGATGCCGGCGAAGGCCGCGAAACCGTGGTGATGCTCCACGGCTCGGGCCCCGGCGCCAGCGGCTGGGCCAACTTCAACCGCAACGTGGAGCCCCTGGTGGCAGCCGGTTACCGGGTGATCCTGATGGACTGCCCCGGCTGGAGCAAAAGCGATCCCATCGTGTGCACCGGCTCCCGCTCGGAGCTCAACGCCCGCGCCCTCAAGGGCCTGATGGATGCGCTAATGCTCGAGCGGGTGCATATCATCGGCAACTCCATGGGCGGCCACAGCGCCGTGGCCTTCGCCCTGGCCTACCCGGAGCGTGTCGGCAAGCTGATCCTGATGGGCGGCGGCACCGGCGGCCCCAGCCAGTTCGTGCCGATGCCCACCGAAGGCATCAAGCTGCTCGATGGCCTCTACCGCGAACCCACCATTGAGAATCTCAAGAAGATGATGGCGGTGTTCGTGTTCGACCCCAGCAGCCTCACCGAAGCGCTGTTCCAGGCCCGCCTGGACAACATGCTGGCCCGCCGCGACCACCTGGAGAACTTCGTCAAGAGCCTGGCCGCCAACCCCAAGCAGTTCCCCGACTTCGGGCCGCGCCTGGGCGAGGTCACCGCCAAGACCCTGGTCATCTGGGGCCGCGACGACCGCTTCGTGCCGATGGACGTGGGCCTGCGCCTGATCTGGGGCATGCCCAACGCCGAGCTGCACATCTTCAACCGCTGCGGCCACTGGGCCCAGTGGGAGCACGCCGACAAGTTCAACCGCATGGTGCTCGACTTCCTCACGCACTGAACCCGCCGTCTCCAGGCCGCCACCTCCCGCGAGGGGGCGGCTTGCACACCCCCCGCGGGTCAGGCAGACTCATTGGAGCGCAGACGCCGTCATCGGCTTCGACCAAGCCGATGCATTGCGCATCTCATCAACGCCCCGCCTCTCCGATGATCCGCTTCTTCCTGATCTTCCTGCTGCTGCTCCCCACCCTCATGGTGCTGGAACTGACCAGCCCCGCGCAGCAGTGGCTGGTCCTGCCATGGACCTCGCTGCTGACCAGGATTTCGGCCTTCCTGCTGAGCCTGTTCGACCCGGGCGTGCTGTCCTACGGCAAGGTCCTGATGGACGCGAAAACCGGTATCGGCGTCTCCGTGGAGGCCGGCTGCAACGGCATCGAAGCCTGCCTGATCCTGATTGCCGCCATGGTCGCCTACCCTGCCGGCTGGAAGATGAAGCTGGTCGGGCTGCTAGCCGGCAGCCTGGCGGTGCAGGTAGTCAATGTGCTCAGGGTGGTGTCCCTGTTCTATCTGGCCCGCTGGGACAAGGAGTTCTTCGAGTTCGCCCACCTCTACCTGTGGCAGGCGCTCATCATGATCGACGTGCTGGTCGTCTGGCTGGTGTGGATCCGCCTGGTGGCGAAGCAGGCCTCCGAGTCCTCCCCACCACCATCGGGCGGCCTGCCGGCCGGAGCCTGAGGCCATGCGCCCGCAGTTCAGCGTCATCGGCGGCTTCTTTCTGCGCACCCTGCTCTTCCTGGTCCCGGCGCTGGCGCTGTGGTACGCCGCCCGTGACGGGGTTGTGGTGCCGCCCACCTGGCTGGCCAGGGAAGTGCTGCAGCACCTGTTTCCGTCATGGGTGCTGGGCATGGAGCGCGATGGCGCGGGTCACGTGCTGATCACGAACCTCCGGGTACTCGCCCAGAACGGCCAGATCGGCGAGCTGGCCCCCGACATCCGCGCCCTCAGCTATTGCTACGGCTCCGCGTTGCTACCCGCCCTGCTGCTGGCGAGCCGGGCCAAGGGACTGTGGTGGAAGCTGCCTGCCGGCCTGGTGCTGCTGATGCCCTTCCAGGCCTGGGGGATCAGCTTTGCGTGGCTGCTGCAGGTTGCCGTCCAGTCCGGCCCCCAGGTCGCCCATCAAGCCGGCTTCTCCAGCCTTGGGATCAACCTGGTCGCAGTCGGCTACCAGTTCGGCTACCTCCTGTTCCCTGCCCTGGCGCCTGTCCTGATCTGGTTTGCCTTCGATCGCCGGCTGGTCGCCACGGTCCTGGTGGAAGGAAGTCTTTCCGCGAGGCACTGACCCCATCTCCCGGCCGGGCGCTCCTCCGACAGAAGGTTGCCCTCCCCGGCCACACCCCCCATAATTTTCTGGAAAGTGCTGCAACTTGTCGGAGAACAAGGCGCCTGCACAAACGCGACATTTATAAAACGGCCTTTCCCAGCCGCCCCATACAGACGCGATGACCCAGAGAGTGATCCCCCTCGCCGACGCACGCCAGTTGCGCCTGCAGCCCGCCATCCCAGCGGTGCTGCCCGCCGCGACAGGGGTGCTGGCGGACACCCGGGGACGCGCGGTGAAAGATCTGCGCATTTCCGTCACCGACCGCTGCAACTTCCGCTGTGTGTATTGCATGCCCAAGTCGGTGTTCGACAAGGACTACGCCTTCCTGCCCCGTGCATCCCTGCTCAGCTTCGAGGAGATCACCCGGCTGGCCCGCCTGTTCGCGGCCCATGGCGTCACCAAGATCCGGCTGACCGGCGGGGAGCCGCTGCTGCGGCGGAACCTCGAGCAACTGATCGAACAGCTGGTGCGCATCCCGGACATGGAGGTAACCCTCACCACCAACGGCGTGCTGCTGCCACGCAAGGCGGCCGCCCTGCGGGATGCCGGCCTGCGCCGCCTGACGGTCAGCCTGGACTCCCTCGACGATGCCACCTTCCGGCTCATGAACGACATGGACGTGCCGGTCGCCGAGGTGCTGGACGGCATCGAGGCCGCCCGCGCCGCCGGGCTCGGCCCGATCAAGGTCAACATGGTGGTCAAGCGAGGCCTCAATGACCAGGAGATCCTGCCGATGGCCAGGTTCTTCAGGGGCAGCGGCCACATCCTGCGCTTCATCGAATTCATGGACGTGGGCAGCTCGAACGGCTGGCGGATGGACGATGTCGTCCCCTCCAGCGAAGTCCTGCAACGCATCCACACTGCCTTTCCGCTGGAAGCGGTGGACCCCAACTACACCGGCGAAGTGGCCGAACGCTGGCGCTACGTTGACGGCCAGGGGGAGATCGGCGTGATCTCGTCGGTCACCCAGGCCTTCTGCTCCACCTGCACCCGGGCCCGCCTGTCCACCGAAGGCAGCCTGTACACCTGCCTCTTCGCCCAGCGCGGCCACGACCTGCGCTCCCTGCTGCGCGACGGGCGCAGCGACGCGGAGATCTCCGCCGTGATCGGCCGCATCTGGAACGACCGGACCGACCGCTACTCGGAGCTCCGCACCGCCGAAACCGCCTCGCTGCCGAAGATCGAGATGTCCTACATCGGCGGTTGAAGCCTCGGGGTCGCGCCGGCCCAGACTGTGAAAAGCGCCATAATCTGCAGGTGAATTTATACGTCGACTACGTGCCCATCTTCGTTATGGTGCAAAATTTCATGTTGCCAACGCCGAAAGGCGAGCACGATAAAAATAGAGGCTAGTGCCTCCCCCAACCCTCAGCCCCAAGAGCGGACCATGGACAACAACGTTCCGGAAGGCACCAAGCAGGTCATAGAAGGCCGCGAGCGTGTCTTCTACTCAGGTTACTGGGTCAAGACCTACAAGGTGCCCGAAGACACCCTGCAGGCCAAGCGCCAGCTCATCGGCGCCCTGACCCGGCGCCTCTTCAACCACGTCGAGCACGGCCTCAACATCCCCGGCAGCCGACTCAACGAGGCACGCAAAAGCTACGAGGAAGAGACCAGCCCGGACCGACGCCGCGTCAAGGGGGCGATGCTGGCCGGCGCCCTGTTCAACCGCGCCGCCGACATCTTCACCAAGCTGGTCGAGCTGCAGAGCGTCGGCATCGAGATCCAGTCGGACAACGCCCTGATGCGCGAGTGTGGCCGCTGCCTGCAGGAAGCCCTCGGTCTCGGCCGGCTGGTGCTCCACCGCTCGGGCGAGGAAGGCATCGACGAGCTGTGGGGGGAGCCCTTCAAGGCCTTCTCCATCCCCCTCGAGGACTTCTACGAGAGCCGCTACGTCAAGATCGCGATGACCCTGCGCGACATCGACCGGATCGCGGAGACCATCCAGGCCACCTTCGAGCCCCTGCCCTGTTTCACCGGCATCTCCCCCCACGTGCGCGACTTTGCCGATGCAGCAAAGATCAAGACCGAGACCCTGCGCACCGACCCGGACATCTTCGACATCTGGACCAGCTTCGTCACCGCCGCCGAGCGTCTGTGCGGCCACTTCAACAGTGACGCCATGCCGACCCAGCTGGAGGAGCAGCACCTGGTCGAAGACGGCCGCCTGCTCGTCCAGCAGGGCCGCGACCTGGTGAGCTACATCACCCGGGCGCGGACCCCCATGCCGAAGAGCACCGCCGACTACACGGAGCGCTGCAAGGCCTACGTGGAACGCTGCGCCCGCCGGGCCGGCTGAACACGACCAGAACCTGCAGGAATAACCCTTTAACGCACAGGCCCATTGCAGACAGGAGACCGTCGCCGGAGAATGACGTGTTCAAGGCGGAGTGATGCAGACCACTGCATCACTCCGCCCCCAGTCACACCAAGAAGAGGAAGCTGGCCATGAGCACGAAAGACACCACCTCCGGCAAGGCCCGGGCCCCCGCACCCCGTCGCGCACGGGCCGGTGACACCGCACCGCGCAACACGCCCGAGTCCATCGAGCACTTCGTCGTCGACGAAGCCGTCGAAGCCGCCCGCGAAGCCAAGGCCACCGCCGTCAGCGACATCGTCGCCACCCTTGCGCGCCACGACACCCACAGCATTGCCGAGACCCTGCAGGCCATCATGGCCGGCGCCTCGCCCGACGACGCGGCCATCCTGCGCAACGCCCTGCTGGCCGAGGACGAAGCGGTCTACAAGAAGCTGCCCTCCCATCCGGACGAAGAACTCGCCGATGGCTGGCGCGAAGGCGGCTACCCGTACAAGAACCTGATGTCGCGCAAGGCCTACGAACGGCAGAAGTACCGCCTGCAGGTCGAGCTCCTCAAGCTCCAGGCCTGGGTCAAGGAGACCGGGCAGCGCGTGGTGATCCTCTTCGAGGGCCGCGACGCGGCCGGCAAGGGCGGCACCATCAAGCGCTTCATGGAGCACCTCAACCCTCGCGGCGCCCACGTGGTGGCCCTCGAGAAGCCGACCGAGACCGAGCGCGGCCAGTGGTACTTCCAGCGCTACGTGCAGCACCTCCCGACCGCCGGCGAGATCGCCCTGTTCGACCGTTCCTGGTACAACCGGGCTGGCGTGGAGCGGGTGATGGGCTTCTGCACCCCGGACGAATACCTGGAGTTCATGCGCCAGACGCCCGAGTTCGAGCGTCATCTGGTGCGCAGCGGGGTGCACATCATCAAGTTCTGGTTCTCGGTCAGCCAGCAGGAGCAACGGCGGCGCTTCAAGGAGCGGGAGTCCCACCCCCTCAAGCAGTGGAAGCTCAGCCCCATCGACATGGCCTCCCTCGACAAGTGGGATGACTACACCAAGGCCAAGGAAGCCATGTTCTTCCATACCGACACGGCGGACGCACCGTGGACGGTGATCAAATCCGACTGCAAGAAGCGCGCGCGACTCAATGCCATGCGCTACGTGCTGCACAAGCTGCCCTACACCAACAAGGACATCGACCACATCGGCCCGCTGGACCCCCTGCTGGTCGGGCGTGCCCATGTAGTCTACGAGCGGGGCGAGCACGCCGGCAGCCCGCTGCTCTGAGGCAGGGTCAGACCGGCGGCGGGGGCGGCGCAAAGAGGGAGTAATCCTTCAACGCACTACGCGGCAAAGGGCACCGAGGGTAAACTGCGGCGCGTGACTGCCAAGCCCTCGCTCCCCTCCTTCGCCCTCTTCGACAACAACCTCGACCCAGGCACCGCCGGTGGGGCCTGGCTGCTCCGCGATCTCAGAACGACCCTGACCTGCCGCCCCGGCGGCGATTGGCAGGGCATCCTGCGGGAGCTCGAGCAGGCGTCCCGGAACGGCGCCTGGGTTGCCCTTGCCGCCAGCTATGAGTTGGGCTGCCTGATCGAGCCCCGTCTGCGTCCCCTGCTGCGCAACGACGAGCAGAGCCTGCTGACCGGCTGGATCTTCGAACGGGGCGAATGGCTGGACGACGCAGCCTGCGAGGCCTGGCTGGAATCCCGGGCAAGCCAGGCCACTGGCGGCATCGGCGCCCTGCGGTCAGGCATCAGCGAGTCCAGCTACCTCGCCCACATTGCCCGCATCCAGCAATACATCGCCGCGGGGGACTGCTACCAGGTCAATTACACCTTCCCGCTGGAGGGCGAGTTGTTCGGCGACCCCGTCCGTCTCTACCAGGCCTTGCGGCGCGCGCAGCCGGTCCGCTACGGCGCCTTCATCCAGCACGCCAACGGCTGCATCCTGTCACGTTCGCCAGAGCTGTTCCTGGAGCGCCAGGGCTCACGCCTGAGCAGCCAGCCCATGAAGGGCACCGCCCCCCGGGACTCCGACCCGGCCCTGTTGGCCGCCTCGGCCAAGGACAAGGCCGAGAACATCATGATCGTGGACCTGATCCGCAACGACATGGGGCGACTCGCCCAACCGGGCGGCGTGCGGGTCGAGGACCTGTTCCGCATCGACCCCTACCCCACCGTCTGGCAGATGACCTCCCGGGTCGTGACAGAGCCGGTAGAGGCTGATCTGGCGGCCGTTTTCGGCGCCCTCTTCCCCTGCGGCTCGATCACCGGGGCGCCCAAGATACGCGCCATGGAGATCATCCACGAGCTGGAGCAGCAGGCACGCGGCCTCTACTGCGGCGCCCTCGGCTGGCTCCGCCCGGGCGGCGACTTCCGCTTCAGCGTACCGATCCGTACCGTGCTGGCCGACTCGCAGGGCCACGCCCGGCTCAACCTTGGCAGCGGCGTGGTCTACGATTCCGTGGCGGAAGCCGAGTGGGACGAATGCCACCTCAAGGGCCGCTTCCTGACCGCCCTGCCCAAAGGCTTGCGGTTGATCGAGACCCTGCGCTACGAACCCGGCGAAACGCCGTTCCCCTTCCTGGCCGAACACCTGGAACGCCTGTCCTCCTCGGCGGACTGGTTCGCCTACCCCTTCGACGAGCAGGCCGTCCGACAGGTGCTCGCCGGGGTGGGTGGCGACATGCCCCTGCGGGTCCGCCTGACCCTCGGGCAAGCGGGCGAGCTGCAACTCGAAACCGCGGCGCTCAGCCACGGCGCGCCGGGCCCCGACCCGACCATCGTGCTGTCACCGCTGCACACCGACAGCCGGGATCCGCTCTACCGCCACAAGACCACCGCGCGCCAGCTCTATGACCGGGAGCTCGCCCGGGTCATGGCAGCAGGGCATTTCGACGCCGTGTTCGTCAACGAGAAGGGGGAGCTGACCGAAGGCGCGCGCAGCAACATCTTCGTTGAAAAAGCCGGTGAATGGCTGACGCCGCCAGTCGAGGCGGGGGTCCTCGACGGTGTTCTGCGGCGACGTCTGATCCGCGAGGGACGGGCCCGGGTGGCCCGCCTGACCGCTGCGGATCTCCAGCAGGCCGACGCGATCTACATGGGCAACGGCCTGCGGGGACTGGTGCGCGTCAGCCTGACCACGGCCTGGGCCTGACGCGCCCGTACTTACTTCGCGCTCTTGCCCTTCGGCACCACGGTGAGCCGCTCCACCAGGACGCGCGTGTTCGCCGTGGTTTCCTTCAGCAGCAGCTGAACACCCGCCCGCAGCAGTTCCGACTTGGTGCAGATGCGCCCCGCCTTGGCCAGCGCCTCGCGCAGCAGCTTGAGCTGGGTGTGCTCACTCTTGGGCATGGAGAAGGAGTCCCGCACCACCTTCTCGCGGATCACTTTGGGCGCCTTCACCGGCTTGGCAGCCTTGTCGTCCTTGGCCGCCTTGACAGGCTTCTCGGCCTTGGCGGACTTCTCCACCTTGACGGCCTTCTCGGCCTTCTCGGCCTTCACCGGCTTCTCGGCCTTGGCAGATTTCTCGGCCTGCACCGGCTTTGCCTTGGCAACGCTCGCCTTCGCGGGCGCAGCGACCACGGCGGGCGCCGGAGCCGCATCAGCAGGCTTGGCGGCCTTGGTCACCACCTTTTTCACCGGCGCCGGCTTGGCGGCCCTTGCAGGAGCGGGCTTGGCAGGTCGCTTGGCGGCCGGCTTCACCGGGGCCGGGGTGGCTGCGGCAGCCGAAGCGGCGACGACCGGGGTCTCGGTCAGGGGCGCCGCCGCTTCCGGGGCCGGCACGGCCTCAGCAGCCGGAGCCGGCGGCACAGCTGCCGCCTCGACAACCGCCGGCGCGGGCTCCACGGGCTGCTCGGGCAGACGCGCCTCGAGGGACTCGCTCTCCTTCTGCAGGGTGGAACGAAGGGCCGACTTGGTAGTGCTGTTCATACTTTCTCTCCTGTCAGTTTCAATACTTCAACAACCAGCTTGTTCACCTCCCGTGCGGCCTCGGCGCCGGCACGGCCCATCTGATGGACCGATGCGCCGAGCACGGCACTCTGGGCATAGGCATTGCGCTGCGACAGCGCCGCCCCCAGCACGGGTAGCGAAAAATCACGCATCACTTCGAGCACATCCCAGGCCAGGTTGGTCCGAACCACCCGGTTCGGCACCAATGCCGCACGCAGGCCCTTGCGCCCGGCCTGCGCTTGCAGGACCAGCCGCTCGATACCTTTGGTGGACCACAGGTCTGCAGGGCTCGGAACAACCGGAATCAGAGCCACATCGGCTTCCTGCAATGCCGCCAGGACGGCCGGATGCTCGATGGAGGGCGGGCAGTCGATCAGCACGAAATCCTGCTGGTGGGCCAGGCGCTTCAAGGCAGCACGCAACCCTGCGGGATCCGCCAGCCCCTCAACCCGAGCCGGGAAGGGCTTGCCGTCCGGCGCGCTGCTGGCCCAGCGCAGGGCCGTCTCCTGGGAATCGAGATCGAGCACGGCGACCCTGCGGTCCATCCTCGCCAGGCCCCCGGCCAGTTGCATCGTCATCGTAGATTTCCCCGCCCCACCCTTCTGGGAGAGGATGGCGACCACCCTGATTCGTGCCACAGCGCCTCCATTGCGTAATACTGTATTATTCTTACTCAAACATCGGGCACTTTCAAGGGGCATATACCAGGTCGAGCGGCACGCGGCCAGCCTCCTCGAAATGAAAAAGGCCGGCGCATCCCGCGGATGCACCGGCCCAACAGCACTCGCCCGACAGGAATGTCAGTGCATCAGCACATGAAGTCCTGCCCGAAGGTGGCTCGCTGCGGCCTCGACCTGATCACGATGCGCTCGGGCCCATTCCGGCCCCGCCGGGAGGCGCCACCATCGCATTCCTGCAGCACGCCCCGCGCGCCCAGACGAAGGCATTGCACCCCCAGGGGATTGGCACAGTTACCCGGCAAGCTCTCCTCCGGGCCGTCCTCCATGTGGTCGATACGCAGCAATTCCAGAAACCGGGCAGCCGACTCGCGGCACCCGAACACGGTCAGGCGACCGTCATTGGCACATAGCCAGCGCTCATCCACCGTGATCCCCACACAGCACTCGCGCCCTCCGCTGAGGCTGTGGATGCGGACCCGCGCTTGCCCCAGCCGCCAGAGCGGCGCCACCGCGAGCTCCAGCCAAGTGGCGTTACGTCCATTGAGCTCCATGTCTCTCCTCCTGTCTTGTAGTTGTATTGCCCACGTTCACGCCAAAAACCAGCGGCATGTCCAGGACTTTGAGTATTATCGGCAACCGAGGATCGCGCGGGTAGGTGACGAATCCCGGATTCCGATCAGGGAAAACCCTGAACATGAATCCGGCATGCTCCCATCCAGACGCACCCATTGATTTCAATCGGAGAAAAACACAATGAAAATCGAGACGCTCGCCGTTCACGGTGGCTACAGCCCGGACCCGACCACCAAGGCGGTCGCCGTACCGATCTACCAGACCACCTCCTACGCCTTCGACGACACCCAGCACGGTGCCGATCTGTTCGACCTGAAGGTGGCCGGCAACATCTACACCCGCATCATGAACCCCACCCAGGCGGTGCTCGAAGCCCGCGTGGCGGCCATGGAGGGCGGCATCGCCGGCCTCGCCCTGGCCTCGGGCATGGCGGCCATCACCTACGCCATCCAGACCATCGCCGAAGCCGGTGACAACATCGTCTCCGCCTCCACCCTGTATGGCGGCACCTACAACCTGTTCGCCCACACCCTGCCGCAGATCGGCATCCAGGTGCGCTTCGCCGACTACCGCGACCCGGCCTCCTTCGCGCCGCTGATCGACGAGCGGACCAAGGCCATCTACTGCGAATCCGTCGGCAACCCGCTGGGCAACATCACCGACTTCGAGGCCCTCGCCGCCATCGCCCACGCCCACGGCATCCCGCTGATCGTGGACAACACGGTGCCCTCGCCCTACCTGTGCCGCCCCATCGAGCACGGTGCCGACATCGTGGTGCACTCCCTCACCAAATACCTGGGCGGCCACGGCACCTCCATCGGCGGCATCATCGTCGACAGTGGCAAGTTCCCGTGGGCCGAGCACAAGGAGCGCTTCCGCCGCCTGAACGAGCCGGATGTGTCCTATCACGGTGTGGTGTACACCGAAGCCCTCGGCCCGGCCGCCTTCATCGGCCGTGCCCGGGTGGTGCCCCTGCGCAACATGGGCGCAGCGATCAGCCCCTTCAACGCCTTCCTGATCCTGCAGGGGGTCGAGACCCTGGCCCTGCGCATGGACCGGATCTGCGAGAGCACCCTGAAGGTGGCCGAGTTCCTGAAGGGCCACGCCAAGGTGGCCTGGGTTAACTACGCCGGCCTCAAGGACCACCCGGACCGCCCGCTGGTGGACAAGTACATGGGCGGCCGCGCCTCCGGCATCCTCAACTTCGGCGTGAAGAGCGCCGACGGCGACGGCAAGGCCGCCGGCGGTCGCTTCCAGGACGCCCTCAAGCTGGTGACCCGCCTGGTGAACATCGGTGACAGCAAGAGCCTGGCCTGCCACCCCGCCTCCACCACCCACCGCCAGCTGTCGCCGGAAGAGATGAAGAAGGCCGGCGTGTCCGAAGACATGGTCCGCCTGTCGATCGGCATCGAGCACATCGACGACATCCTGGCCGATCTGGATCAGGCCCTGGCTGCGGTCTAAGCTGCGCCGCTGCGCCAAGACAAAGGGCCGGGGATCACCCGGCCCTTTCTGCTTCTAGCGCCCTGACCTCAGGCCGCACTATCGGCGAAGACCGACTCCACCGCCGTGGCTGCACTGCCCTGACGGGTCCGGATGCGGTTGGCCGCGCTGACGATGGCGCGGACCGAGGCGGTCACCGTGCTGCGGTCCATGCCTGCACCGAAGGTGCTGCCCGGCACGCCCTCCATGGCGACCTCGATCATCGCCATCGCCGCCGCATCGGCGCCCTCGCCCATCGAGCGCTCCTCGAAGCTCTGCACCCGGATCGGCATGCGGAGGGCTGCCACCGCGGCCTCCACCGGGCCATTGCCCTCACCCCGGATCTCCATGCGCCGCCCGTTCACCTCAACTTCGAGGCGGATGCCCTGGCGCTCGCCGGCCTCGTAGAGGTGGTGCGCCACGTAGCGCACCGGCGCAGCGGCCTCGAGATATTCGCGGCTGAAGAGATTCCACAACTGATGGGCATCCACCTCCTGGCCGGTCTCGTCGGTGAGGCACTGCACGGCGCCGCTGAACTCCACCTGCATGCGACGCGGCATCACGAGGCCATACACCGTCTGGAGCAAATGGGCCACGCCGCCCTTGCCGGACTGGCTGTTCACCCGGATCACCGAATCGTAGGTGCGACCGAGATCGGCCGGATCCACCGGCATGTAGGGCACGGCCCAGAGGGCATCCGCCTGCTGCACCTCGAAGCCCTTCTTGATGGCGTCCTGGTGCGAGCCGGAAAACGCGGTGAACACGAGGTCGCCCACGTAGGGATGGCGGGGATGGATCGGCAACTGGGTGCACTCCTCCGACACCCGGGCCACATCGTTGATGTCGGAGAAGTCGAGGCCGGGGTGAATGCCCTGAGTGTACATATTGAGGGCGAGGGTCACCACATCCACGTTGCCGGTGCGCTCCCCATTGCCGAAGAGGCAGCCCTCGACCCGGTCGGCGCCAGCGAGCATGGCCATCTCGGCGGCCGCCACAGCGGTGCCCCGATCATTGTGAGGATGCACGCTGAGCACGATCTGGTCGCGCCGGGCGAGATGACGGTGCATCCACTCGATCTGGTCCGCATAGACATTGGGCATCGCCACCTCGACCGTGGACGGGAGGTTGATGATGACCTTCTCGCCGGGCCGCGGATCCCATTCGGCGACCACGGCATCGCAGACTTCCCTGGCGAAGTCGAGCTCGGTGGCGGTGAAGGTCTCCGGGCTGTACTGGAGCACCCACTCGGTCTCGGGCTGGGCGGCGGCGAGTTCCTTGACGAGGCGTACGCTGGACACGGCGAGCGCCTTGACCTCGTCCTTGCTCATACCGAACACCGTCTCGCGGAATACCGGCGAGGTGGCGTTGTAGATGTGCACGATGGCCCGACGGGCGCCGCGGAGGGACTCCATGGTCCGGCGGATGAGGTGCTCGCGGGCCTGGCTGAGGACCTCGATGGTCACGTCATCGGGGATCTCCCCCTGCTCGATGAGCTGGCGGACGAAATCAAAATCGGTCTGGGAGGCGGAGGGAAAAGCGACTTCGATTTCCTTGAAGCCAATCGCCACGAGCTTGCGGAACATGCGCAACTTGCGGGCGGCATCCATCGGTTCGAAGAGGGCCTGATTGCCATCGCGAAGATCGGTGCTCATCCAGATCGGCGGATGAGTGATCGTGCGGGCGGGCCACTGGCGGTCGGCGAGGGCGACCGGGGGAAAGGCTGCGTACTTGGTGTTCGGGTTCTTCAACATGATCTTGTCCTTTGCTTTCGTCGGAAACGGTTCGGGTGTTCGGATGCGGACGCAGGGCTGCCAGACTGCCGCGGGCTCGTGGCCTGGCAACCGGGGCGCAGTCGTAGGGACAGCAGGACAAGATTCAGGGTGTTCATGGCAAGACTCCGTTCAGCGAGCGTGCAAAGACGCAATTCGCCCGTATGGGCGGCAGGGAACGACAACAGGAGGGGGAAGAAATGTGTGCCCGTTAGGGCAGCAGCAGACCCAGCCCGGAGAGGGCCAGTAGGGAGAAGAGGTTGGTCTGCTGCGAGGAGGTCATGGGCAAAACAGTATCAGGACTTGCGCGATCGCGTCAATCACTGATCCCGATAAAAAATCGCTATGCAGCCCCGCTACACCACCGCGCAGGGCGAGATCTGGTAGCCCGGCCCACCGGCGATGGCGCTGCCCGGCTCGAGTTTGAGCATGCGCGTCCCCAGACGGGCAAAGACCTGTCCCCCGGCCCGCATGAACCCCGGCTCACACACCACCCGGACGCTACGGCCACGCATGGCCGGCTCGCACAGGATGCCGATCCAGCTCCGCTGCCCGTCATCCAGCACCACCTGCTGCGGATCGCTGGAGATCGTCTGCAGCCCGACCGACACCCGCGCACCGTCGTCGAAACGCACGCGCCGCACCAACGCAAGCACCCAGCGCCCGGTCTCACCCACATGGGCCCCGACCAGAGCCCCGACGCGACAGACGTCGGCGTCGTACAGCGCCGACTGGACACCGAAACCGTTACGGCTGGCGTCCAGCAGGGTCCACGCCGCCGCCGGGCGGAGCAGCGCATCGCCGGATAGCTGAGAGCGGATGAACCCCAGGCCGGTGGCCAGGGCCAGCTGGCCCTGCACGACGTGGCGACGGAACTGCCGCATCGGCGGCTGAGGGCCCCATTGACGGACCAGATGCCTCACGGTGGCGGTCACCGAGGGCAGGCTGAGCCCGGCAAAGGCGGGCGCTGACGAAGCCTCCGCCAGGGCACGCCCCAGCTCATCGAGCGCCGGCAGGGCGTCTCCCGGACGGAAGAAACGCAGCCCGCCCGACGGTGATTCAGGTAGGGCCAGGCAACGGCGTGGCCGCGCCAGCTTGTCCAGGTCCACCGCGAACTGGCTGCCTGCCAGCGGCTCGACACTGAGATCGAGGGAATGCTGGAGATAGCGCACCAGCTTGTCGGTGGCCTCGATACGCTCGGGCGACAACTGATCGAGGCTGGCGCAATGCAGGGCCACCAGGCGCACGAACTCCCGCTGGATGGTCGAGCGGCTCTCCCGCCCCTCGCGGAGGTTGACGGGCATGGTGAGCCCACCGGCGTTCTGGGCATCACGAAACGCCTGGCCGGCCCGCTGCCAGACATCGTCGGGCAGGCCGTGATAGTCGAAGGCCGCCCACTTCATCTCTCCAGCCGCGCAGCGCACCGTGCGCAGGCGGATCTCGGTGCGCAGAGGGTCGTCGGGGGGCAAGGAGAAATCCGTGGCGAAGCCATCCAGCACCAGATCGTAGGCCCGCCCCAGGCTGGCGTAGAAATCCTTGCCGAGCGCCTTGTAGCGGAGACTGCGCGAACCGAAGGCGTTCGACAGGTAGAGCCCGGCGGCCTGCCGCAGCTGGGGCTGGGCCGCCTCATCGAGCACGACCACCAGACGGGCCAGCTCGGCAACGGACAATTCGGCTTCGTAATGGAAGGAATCGAGCCAGCGGATGAGTTCGACGATGGCCGTGGGGGCCGCGCTGGTGGCAATGTCGGTCAGGGTCTGACGGAGTTGTGCGGGCTCCAGAAGAGGATGCTGCTTGTGGACCACCGTGCCGCCCTCCATGACTACCCCGCGCCTCCTTGACGGCTCGATCAAGACCTTTGATTTATGCCGCATGATCTTAGCACAAGCCCCGCTGCCCATGCCGGGCATGCCCCGCCACGAGGCACGTCGCGTACATTCTCCCGGGCTCCTTCATCGGGTAGACTTGAGGGTCTTCCCTTTTGCAGCCCCGGAATCATGCGCCAGTACCTTGAACTCATGCGCCACGTGGCGGAACGCGGCCACCGCAAGGCTGACCGCACCGGCACCGGCACCCTCTCGGTCTTCGGCTGGCAGATGCGCTTCGACCTGGCCGAGGGCTTCCCGCTGCTCACCACCAAAAAGCTGCACACCCGCTCGATCATCCACGAACTGCTTTGGTTCCTGCGGGGTGACACCAATATTCGGTACCTCAAGGATAACGGGGTGTCCATCTGGGACGAATGGGCCGACGAGAACGGCGAGCTGGGCCCCGTGTACGGCAAGCAGTGGCGCCGCTGGGAAGCGCCGGACGGGCGCAGCATCGACCAGATCAGCCAGCTCATCGAAGCCCTCAAGAAGAACCCCGACTCCCGCCGCCATATCGTGTCGGCCTGGAACCCGTCGGAGGTGGACCGCATGGCCCTGCCCCCCTGCCACGCCCTGTTCCAGTTCTACGTGGCCGGCGGCAAGCTGTCCTGCCAGCTGTACCAGCGCAGCGCCGACATCTTCCTGGGGGTGCCCTTCAACATCGCCAGCTATGCCCTGTTCACCATGATGGTGGCCCAGGTGTGCGGCTATGAACCGGGCGACTTCGTCTGGACGGGCGGCGACTGCCACCTGTACCTGAACCACCTGGAGCAGGCCCAGCTGCAGCTGTCCCGGGAGCCCCGCGCCCTGCCCACGATGCGCATCAACCCGGAGGTGAAGGACCTCTTTGCCTTCCGGATCGAGGACTTCACCCTGGAGGGCTACGATCCGCATCCGCACATCTCCGCGCCGGTGGCGGTATGAGCGCAGGCGGCCCCCTCCTGGCCCTGATCGCGGCCTGCGGCCGGGGCCGCGTGATCGGCATCGACAACCGCCTGCCCTGGCACCTGCCGGAAGACATGAAGCACTTCCGCGAGACCACCCGCGGCAAACCCGTGATCATGGGCCGGAAGACCTGGGAATCCCTGCCCGACGCCTTCCGCCCCCTGCCGGGCCGGCACAACATCGTGGTCAGCCGCAACGCCGGCTACGCCGCCGCGGGCGGCAGCGTGGTCGGCAGCCTGCCGGCGGCACTCGCGGCGGCCGGCGATGCCGACATCGCCTTCGTGATCGGTGGCGCCGAGCTCTACCGGCAGGCCCTGCCCCTGGCCGACCGGCTGATCCTGACCGAGATCGACCAGGACTACGCAGGCGATGCCTTCTTCCCCGACTTCAAGCCCGAGGAATGGGCCGAGGTGGACCGGGTGGCCCTCGTATCCGGGACCGGCCTGCCCTTCGCCTTCGTCACCTACGAAAAGCGTCGCTGAGCGCCCACCCGCCCCATGAAAAACGCCGCGGAATCCGCGGCGTTTTTCATTCCGGTATCCGGACCAACTCAGTCCTTCACGCAATCCACGAAGTAGTGGATGCGCCCATCGCGGGCTTCCTTCACCAGACCATGCACGTCGGTCTCGAAGCCGGGGAAGCGCTCGTTGAACTCGCGGGCGAACTGCAGGTACTGCACCACCGTGCGGTTGAAGCGCTCGCCCGGGATCAGCAGGGGGATGCCCGGCGGATAGGGGGTCAGCAGCACGCTGGTGACACGGCCTTCAAGCTCGTCGATGGAGACCCGCTCGATGTTCCGGTGCGCCATCTTGGCAAAGGCATCGGCGGGCTTCATCGCCGGCACCATGTCGGACAGGTACATCTCGGTGGTCAGACGGGCCACATCGTTGGTGCGATACACCGCGTGGATGTCACGACACAGATCGCGCAGGCCGACCCGCTCGTAGCGCGGGTTCTTCTGCACGAACTCGGGCAGCACCTTCCACAGGGGCTGGTTCTTGTCGTAGTCGTCCTTGAACTGCTGCAGCTCGGTCACCATGCTGTTCCAGCGGCCCTTGGTGATGCCGATGGTGAACATGATGAAGAAGGAGTAAAGACCGCACTTCTCGACGATCACGCCGTGCTCGGCCAGATACTTGGTGACGATGGCCGCCGGAATGCCCCGCTCGGCGAACTCGCCATCCACGTCCAGGCCCGGGGTGATGATGGTGGCCTTGATCGGATCGAGCATGTTGAAGCCTTCGGCCAGCTTGCCGAAGCCGTGCCAGCGCTCGCCGGGCTTGAGCATCCAGGCCTCGCGCTCCTCGATGCCTTCCTCGGAGAGGTCATCCGGCCCCCACACCTTGAACCACCAGTCGGCGCCCCATTCCTCGTCCACCTTGCGCATGGCGCGGCGGAAGTCGAGGGCCTCGGCGATGGACTCTTCCACCAGGGCGGTGCCGCCCGGCTCTTCCATCATCGCCGCGGCCACGTCGCAGGAGGCGATGATGGCGTACTGGGGGCTGGTCGAGGTGTGCATCAGGTACGCCTCGTTGAACACATCCCGATCCAGGCGCTGCTCCTCCGCGTCCTGCACGAGGATCTGCGACGCCTGGGACAGGCCGGCCAGCAGCTTGTGGGTGGACTGGGTCGAGAAGATCATCGACTCCTTGCAGCGCGGGCGGTCGGCGCCGATGGCATGGTAGTCGCCGTAGAAGTCGTGGAAGGCTGCGTGGGGCAGCCAGGCCTCGTCGAAGTGCAGGGTATCGATCTTGCCGTCCAGCTCTTCCTTGATGGCCTCGACGTTGTAGAGCACGCCATCGTAGGTGGACTGGGTGATGGTCAGCACCCGCGGCTTGGCGGTCTTGTCGGTGATGAAGGGGTTGGCGTCGATCTTCTTCTGGATGTTGTCCCAGGCGAACTCGGCCTTGGGGATCGGTCCGATGATCCCGTAGTTGTTGCGGGTCGGCATCAGGAAGACCGGGATCGCCCCGGTCATCATGATGGCGTGGAGGATGGACTTGTGGCAGTTGCGGTCCACCACCACGATGTCGCCCGGGGCCACGGTGGAGTGCCAGACGATCTTGTTGGACGTGGACGTGCCGTTGGTGACGAAGTACAGGTGATCGCAGTTGAAGATGCGTGCCGCGTTGCGCTCGGACGCCGCCACCGGACCGGTGTGGTCGAGCAGCTGGCCGAGCTCTTCCACCGCGTTGCAGACGTCGGCGCGGAGCATGTTCTCGCCGAAGAACTGGTGGAACATCTGGCCCACCGGGCTCTTCAGGAAGGCCACCCCGCCGGAGTGGCCGGGGCAGTGCCAGGAGTAGGAGCCATCGGAGGCGTAGTGGGTCAGGGCCCGGAAGAACGGCGGCGGCAGCGCCTCGAGGTAGGCCTTGGCCTCACGCACCACGTTGCGGGCGATGAACTCGGGCGTGTCCTCGTACATGTGGATGAAGCCATGCAGCTCGCGCAGCACATCGTTGGGGATGTGGCGGGAGGTGCGGGTCTCACCGTGCAGGAAGATGGGGATGTCGGCATTGCGCATCCGGATCTCGCTGACGAAGGCGCGCAGGTCGGCGATGGCCTTGGCGGCCGCCTCGGGGGACGAGAACTCTTCGTCGTCGATGGACAGGATGAAGGTCGAGGCCCGGCTCTGCTGCTGGGCGAAGGAAGACAGATCACCGTAGCTGGTCACCCCGAGGACTTGCAGGCCTTCCTTCTCGATCGCTTCCGCCAGGGCACGGATACCCAGCCCGGACGTGTTTTCCGAACGGAAGTCCTCGTCAATGACGATGACCGGAAAATTGAAGCGCATGCTCGACTCCTAGAAACCCCGTTTTCGACGCGGGGGGATCAACAAAAAAGCGTCGGGCGGACCCGCGTGCCTGCGCGTGGTCCGCCCTGTGTCCGGATGGTAGTCCGAAAGTATTTCAGATTTTCGGCAGGGTCACGCCCGTCTGACCCAGATATTTACCGCCCCGATCCTTGTAGGAGGTGGCACACACCTCGTCGGACTCGAAGAACAGCATCTGGGCCACGCCCTCGTTGGCGTAGATCTTGGCCGGCAGCGGCGTGGTGTTGGAGAACTCGAGGGTCACGTGGCCCTCCCACTCCGGCTCCAGGGGCGTCACATTGACGATGATGCCGCAGCGCGCATAGGTGGACTTGCCCAGGCACACGGTCAGCACGCTGCGCGGAATGCGGAAGTACTCCACGGTGCGGGCCAGCGCGAAGGAGTTCGGCGGGATGATGCACACGTCACCCACGAAATCCACGAAGTTGCGTTCGTCGAAGTTCTTCGGATCGACGATGGTGGAGTTGATGTTGGTGAAGATCTTGAATTCGTTGGCGACGCGCACATCGTAGCCGTAGCTCGAGGTGCCGTAGGA
>CALBTT010000051.1 GCA_937967645.1 uncultured Zoogloea sp. | reverse complement strand
GCTGGATGCTGTCCGGCCTGCAGACCACGATCCTGCTGTCCCTCTCCGCCTGGCTCATCGCCCTCGCCCTGGGCAGCCTGATGGGCGTGCTGCGCACCGTGCCCCACAAGGGGCTCGCCACCCTCGCCGCCACCTACGTCGAGGTCTTCCGCAACATTCCCCTGCTCGTCCAGCTCTTCATCTGGTACTTCGTCCTCCCCGAACTCCTCCCCTTCGGACTCGGTGAGGCCTTCAAGCAGAAGCTCGATCCGGTCACCCAGCAGTTCGTCTCCGCCATGGTCTGCCTCGGCTTCTTCACCAGCGCCCGCGTCTGCGAGCAGGTCCGCTCCGGCATCAACGCCCTGCCCCGCGGCCAGAAGAACGCCGGCCTCGCCCTCGGCTTCACCCTGCCGCAAACCTACCGCCACGTGCTCCTGCCGATGGCTTTCCGCCTCGTGGTGCCGCCGCTCACGTCCGAGTTCCTCAACATCTTCAAGAACTCGGCGGTGTGTTCGACCATCGGCTTGCTCGAGCTGGCCGCCCAGGGGCGTCAGCTGGTGGATTACACCGCCCAGCCCTATGAGTCCTTCATCGCCGTGACCCTGCTCTATCTGGTCATCAACGTGGTGGTGATGAGCCTGATGCGCGTGGTGGAAGAGAAGACCCGCGTGCCGGGTTATCTGGGAGGCAAGTGACATGTACGAATTCGATTGGTCTTCCATCCCCGGCGCCCTGCCCTTCCTGTGGGAGGGCATGAAGGTGTCGCTGGAAATCACCGTCACCGCGGTGGTCTTCGGCATCGTCTGGGGCACGCTGCTGGCGATGATGCGTTTGTCGTCGGTGAAGCCCCTGGGCTGGTTCGCGGCGGGGTATGTGAATCTGTTCCGCTCGATCCCGCTGGTGATGGTGTTGCTGTGGTTCTTCCTGATCGTGCCCCAGTTTCTGAAGGGGGTCTTCAATCTGGATCCGAACACGGATGTGCGTTTCACCTCGGCGATGATCGGCTTCGCCCTCTTCGAGTCGGCCTATTACTCGGAGATCATCCGCGCCGGTATCCAGTCGGTGCCCAAGGGCCAGGTGGCTGCGGCGTCGGCCCTGGGCATGACGTACGCGCAGGCGATGCGCCTGGTGGTGCTGCCCCAGGCTTTCCGCAACATGGTGCCGCTGCTGCTCACCCAGGCCATCGTGCTGTTCCAGGATACGTCCCTGGTCTATGTCTCGGCCCTGGCCGATTTCTTCGGGGCGGCCTACAAGGTCGGGGACCGGGACGGGCGGCTCGTGGAGCTGCTGCTGTTTGCCGGTGCCGTGTATTTCCTCGTCTGCTTTGCGGCTTCCCAGTTGGTGCGCCGCTATCAAAAGAAACTCAACGCCCACGTGGCGCATTGATCCCGGGAGCCCCACATGATCTCCATCGATAACGTTTCCAAGCATTACGGCAGCTTCCAGGTCCTGACCGATTGCTCCACCCAGGTGAAGAAGGGGGAGGTGATCGTGGTCTGCGGGCCTTCGGGCAGCGGCAAGTCCACCCTCATCAAGTGCGTCAATGGCCTGGAGCCTTTCCAGGCCGGCACCATCACCGTCGATGGCATTTCCGTCGGTGATCCGAAGACCAATCTGTCCAAGCTGCGCAGCCGCGTCGGCATGGTCTTCCAGCACTTCGAGCTGTTCCCGCACATGAGCATCACCGACAACCTGACCATCGCCCAGGTGAAGGTGCTCGGCCGCAGCAAGGACGAGGCCACCGACAAGGGGCTCAAGCTGCTCGAGCGGGTCGGCCTCAAGGCCCATGCCCACAAGTTTCCGGGCCAGCTCTCGGGCGGGCAGCAGCAGCGCGTCGCCATCGCCCGCGCCCTGGCCATGGACCCGATCTGCATGCTCTTCGATGAGCCCACCTCGGCCCTCGACCCGGAGATGATCAACGAGGTTCTCGATGTAATGGTCGAGCTCGCCCAGGAGGGCATGACCATGATGTGCGTCACCCACGAGATGGGCTTCGCCAAGAAGGTCGCCTCCCGCGTGATCTTCATGGACAAGGGACAGATCGTCGAGGACGACGCCAAGGAGGCTTTCTTCAGCAACCCGCGCTCGGAACGGGCACGCCAGTTCCTGGCCAAGATCCTCCAGCACTGAGGTTGTACAGGGTTTGCTGTAGGGGCGGCTTCAGCCGCCCATCGTGCGTGGCTCAACGTCCGCGGGCGGCTGAAGCCGCCCCTACA
>CALBTT010000050.1 GCA_937967645.1 uncultured Zoogloea sp. | reverse complement strand
AGATGGTGATTCGTGACTGGAGTTCAGACGTGTGCTCTTCCGATCTGCCGGCCATGCCTTCGCCTTCCGGCGCCCGCTGCAAGGGCAGGCTGTCGGCCGCGGCATCCCGCAGGGTCACGGCGTCGAGGGACGCGGCCCCGTCACGGACCAGGTAGAGCGCCCCCGCCCGGGCGCCCACCACCGCCACCGTCTCGTCCACCAGGCGGGCCAGCAGGCGATCGAAATCCACCTCGCGGGCCGTCACCGAGGCAATGTCGAGAAAGCGCCGGATGGCCCCCTTCATGGAGGCCAGGTCAGCCGCCAGATCATCCACCTCGCGTACCACCGAGCGGGTCGCCACCGGGTCGGTGAAGTCGAAGCGGCGGATCGCCGCCGTCTCCTCGGCCAGGGCACGGATCGGCCTCGACACCAGGCGGGCCGCGTAATAGGTGAAGGGCAGCGCCAGCAGCATCACCAGCGCGGTCATCAGCAGCGAGCGGTCACGGATGCCCCGGGCTTCGTGCAGCAGCTCGTCATCGGGGATGGCCACGCCGAGGAAGGCCTGCTGGCCGCCGGGCAGAGCCAGGCGAGCCACCGCGCCGTGCCAGCCACGTCCACCGGCCTTGAAGTCGGCGAGGGGCAGTTCGTCGCCCCCCCCGCGGCAGGCGGGCCGCCAGGGCGGCCATCACGCCGCCTTCCAGATCGGCCAGGCGGGGACGCCCGGCCGCCGTCTGCGGCCCCTGCCCTTCCGGCAGCCAGGCCCCTCCGCTGTAGGCCACCACCTGCGTGTCCGGCTCGAAGATGGCGAGCTGGGAGCCCGGTGTCATGCGCTGGCGCCTCAGGCTGCCGTCCAGGGTCTCGAGGCGGATGTCCGCGCCCATCACCACCCCATCCACACTTCGCCGGGCCAGGGTGACACCCGGCTTGCGGGTGGATGCAAACAGGTAGGGCGCCGTCTGCACCAGGGCATCGGTGGCCATCGCCTGGGCGTACCAGTTGCGGCGGCGCGGATCATAGGTGGACGGGTAATCGGGGCGCGGGTCGTCCCGCAGCACCCCCAGGCCCTCGTCCAGGAAGACGTAGCGCCCCTGGCCGTCATCGATGCTCTGGATCAGATAGGCCGCCCCCTCCGGCGCCCCCATCAGGCGCCGGTCGGCGGCGTCGGCCAGGCGCAGAAGCAGAAAGAACTCCCCGTCGGCGTAGCCCGCATACACCGCCGCCAGTGCCGGCGACGCGCGCAGGACCTCGCGCAGGGCCGGCAAGGCCGCCAGCCGCCCGGACCAGCTGGTGGCGCGGGCCAGAGGGTGCAGCACGAGCTGGCGCAGGGAGGCATCGACCGGCTCGAGCAGGGCCCCGGTCTCGGCCGCGGTCTGGCGTGAGATGCGCTGCAGCATGTCGCCCGCCACCCCCTCCAGCATGTGCGCGCTGCGCGAGTAGGACACCCAGGCGATGCTGCCGCCCGCCAGCAGCACGAGCAGGAAGAACAGGGTGGAGATATGGACGTGCAGCGGAAGGCGGAAACGCTGGCGGACGGGAGCAGGCTGCATCGGCCCCATCGCCGCGCCCTCCTACTGCCCCGCCAGGGCGCGGCGGTACTCGCCCGGCCGCGCGCCCGTCCATTTCTTGAAGGCGCGGTGGAAGGCGCTGGCCTCGGCGAAGCCCAGATCGAGGGCGATGTCGAGCACCGACTTGTCGGAATGGCAGAGCTGGCTGATGGCCAGGTCGCGGCGCAGGTCGTCCTTGATGGCCTGGTAGGACGGCCCCTCGTCGAGCAGGTGACGGCGCAGGGTGGAGGGGGAGAAGTGCATCTGCTGGGCCAGGGTCTCGAAATCCGGCCAGGCATGGGGCGGGATGTCCCGCAGTTGGCGGCGGATGCGCGCTACCAGGCCATCGCTGTTGCGGTACTTGACCAGGAAGTTGGCCGGCGCGCTGCGCAGGAAGACCTTCATGGTGCGTTCGTTCTGCACGTTGGGCATGTCCAGGTAGTCGGCCGGGAAGACGATCTCGGTCCCGGCCTGGCCAAAGCGCAGGTCGGGCGAAAAGAGCACCCGCCACTCGCCGCTGTAGGCCGGTTCGAGACAGCGGAAGGCGGCGTGATCGAGGGGGATCCGGCGCCCCACCAGCCAGCATGCCAGGCCGTGCAAGATGATCAGGAAGGTGCCATAGGCAAACGCCCGCCGCGGCTCGGCGCAGCGCTCCAGCAGGACGACCCGGGCGACATCGCCCTCCCGCTCCAGCACCCCCTCGAAATCATCGAGCACCAGGCGCAGGAAGCGCAGGGCCCGCCGCAGGGCACGCCCCAGGGTATCGCAGTGGATCACGCTGTGGCACAGCAGGGTGAAGCTGCCGGCCCGCATGCGGTGGCTGTCCATGCCGAAAAACTCGTCGTCCAGCGCCTGGGCGATCGAATGCCACAGGGCCGCATAGTGGGACGAGGCGACCCGGGCCTGCGGCGCATTGAGCAGCTCGGGGGAGATGCCGGCATGTTCGAGCAGGGCCCCGGCGTCGATGCCGCGAGCCCGCGGCTCGACCAGCGCCTCTTCGACGAAGCTGATCGAGATGGTGCCCTTGTCGCTACCACGCTCGGTGGCTGGCAAGGAGGACTGGACGGGACTGGACATGGACGAGGAGCGCACCGGGAGAGCCTTTGGCAGCGGGGCACGGGCACCCGCGGACACCCCCTGCAAGTGGCAAATTCTACCATCCAGTTTGATCGATTCTGGCATGGAGTCCGGCATCGCTTATGCCTAGACTACCGGACGCTTCGCCCCCATCCCGGGTGCGTTTTCCGACAAGAATGAGGAGAGAAAGATGGAGATCCAGAACAACGTCTTCGTGGTCACCGGCGGTGGTTCGGGCCTGGGTGCGGCAACCGCCCGGCTGATCGTCGAAAAGGGCGGCAAGGTCGTCCTCGCCGACGTCAACAAGGAAGCCGGCGAAGCCCTGGCCGCCGAGCTGGGCGCCAATGCCCGCTTCGTCGCCACCGATGTGACCAACGAGGACAGTGCCCAGGCCGCCTTCGCCGCCGCCACCGCGCTGGGCACCCTGCGCGGCCTGGTGAACTGTGCCGGCGTGGCCCCCGCCGAAAAGGTGGTCGGCAAGGAAGGCCCGCACAAGCTGGAGTCCTTCGCCCGCACCATCAACATCAACCTGGTCGGCAGCTTCAACATGATCCGCCTGGCCGCGGCCATCATGAGCAAGAACGAGCCCAATGCCGGCGGTGAGCGCGGCGTGATCGTCAGCACCGCCTCGGTGGCGGCCTTCGATGGCCAGCTCGGCCAGGCCGGCTATGCCGCATCGAAGGGTGGCGTGGTCGCCATGACCCTGCCCATCGCCCGCGAACTGAGCCGCTCCGGCATCCGCGTGATGACCATCGCCCCAGGCATCATGGAAACCCCGATGCTGCTGGGCATGCCTGCCGAGGTCCAGGAAGCCCTGGGCAAGACCGTGCCCTTCCCCGCCCGCATGGGCAAGCCGGCCGAGTTCGCCGCGCTGGTCGAGCACATCTTCGGCAACGCCTACCTGAACGGCGAGGTGATCCGCCTCGACGGCGCCATCCGCATGGCCGCCAAGTAAACGGAGCCCCCCGCCCGCGAGTACGCGGACGGCCCCCAAGGGGGCCAAGTCATTCTTGGGACGGCCCGGCGACTGGCCTGAGCGCCGCCCCGCACAACTGAATTCATGAAAGGCACACCATGAGCACCAACGACCCGATCGTCATCGTCTCCGCCGCGCGCACCCCGATGGGTGGCTTCCAGGGCGATTTCAACAGCCTCACCGCGGCCCAGCTGGGTGGCATCGCCATCAAGGCCGCCGTCGAGCGCGCCGGCATCTCCGCCGAAACCGTCGAGGAAGTCATCTTCGGCTGCGTGCTGCCCGCCGGCCAGGGCCAGGCCCCGGCCCGCCAGGCTGCCCTGGGCGGCGGCCTGCCCCTGTCCGCCGGCTGTACCACCGTCAACAAGATGTGCGGCTCCGGCATGAAGGCCACCATGCTGGCCAATGACCTGCTGCTGGCCGGCACCAACGACGTGATGATCGCCGGCGGCATGGAGTCCATGTCCAACGCCCCCTACCTGCTGCCCAAGGCCCGCGGCGGCTACCGCCTGGGCCACGGCCAGGTGATGGACCACATGTTCCTCGACGGCCTCGAGGATGCCTACGAGAAGGGCCGCCTGATGGGCACCTTCGCCGAAGACTGCGCCGGCCTCTACAACTTCACCCGCGAGCAGCAGGACGCCTACGCCATCGCCTCCCTGACCCGCGCCCAGGCCGCCATCAAGGACGGCTCCTTCGAGTGGGAAATCACCCCGGTGACCGTCGCCGGCCGCAAGGGTGACGTGACCATCAGCAGCGACGAGCAGCCGCCCAAGGCCAACCTCGACAAGATCCCCACCCTCAAGCCGGCCTTCCGCAAGGACGGCACCGTGACCCCGGCCAACTCCAGCTCCATCTCCGACGGCGCCGCCGCCCTGGTGCTGATGCGCGCCTCCACCGCCGCCGCCAAGGGCCTCAAGCCGATCGCCAGGATCGCCGGCCACAGCACCCATGCCCACCAGCCCAACCTGTTCGCCACCGCCCCGGTCGGCGCCATGCAGAAGCTGCTGGCCAAGACCGGCTGGAGCGTCGCCGACGTGGACCTGTGGGAGATCAACGAGGCTTTCGCTGTGGTCACCATGGCCGCCATCCATGACCTCAAGCTGGACCACGCCAAGGTCAACATCCACGGCGGCGCCTGCGCCCTGGGCCACCCCATCGGCGCCTCCGGTGCCCGCATCATCGTCACCCTGCTCGGCGCCCTCAAGAAGACCGGCGGCAAGCGCGGCATCGCCAGCCTGTGCATCGGCGGCGGCGAAGCCACGGCCCTGGCTGTTGAAATGCTCTAAGGACCCACACCATGATCCTCACCCAAGAACAGGAAATGATCCGCGACTCCATGCGTGCCTTCGCGCAGGAGCGTCTGGCCCCCTTCGCCGCCGAATGGGACAAGAACCACACCTTCCCCGCCGAGGCCCTCAAGGAACTGGGCGAGCTGGGCGCCATGGGCATGTGCGTGCCCGAGGAATGGGACGGCGCCGGCATGGACTACATGAGCCTGGTGCTGACCCTCGAGGAGATCGCCGCCGGTGACGGCGCCACCTCCACCATCGTGTCGGTGCAGAACTCCCTGGCCTGCGGCATCACCCAGAAGTACGGCACCGACCAGCAGAAGGAAGAATGGCTGAAGCCCCTGGCCCGCGGCGAGAAGCTCGGCTGCTTCTGCCTGACCGAGCCGCACACCGGCTCCGACGCCGGCGCCATCACCACCCGCGCCGACCGGGACGGCGACAGCTTCGTGCTCAACGGCGTGAAGCAGTTCATCACCACCGGCAAGCACGCCCACATGGCCATCGTCTTCGCCGTGACCGACAAGGCCGCCGGCAAGAAGGGCATCTCCTGCTTCCTGGTGCCGACCGCCACCCCGGGCTTCATCGTCGGCCGCACCGAAGAGAAGATGGGCCAGCACGCCTCCGACACCGTGCAGATCATCCTCGAGAACTGCCGCGTGCCGGCCAGCGCCCTGCTGGGCAAGGAAGGCGAAGGCTACAAGATCGCCCTGTCCAACCTGGAGGCCGGCCGCATCGGCATCGCCGCCCAGAGCATCGGCATGGCCCGCGCCGCCTTCG
>CALBTT010000049.1 GCA_937967645.1 uncultured Zoogloea sp. | reverse complement strand
CGAGATGGTGATTCGTGACTGGAGTTCAGACGTGTGCTCTTCCGATCTAGGCCATCGCCCATGTTGCGGGTGCCCTCCGGGAAGAGGATCAGGGATTCGCCCGCGGCCAGGGCCGTGCCCATCTGCTCCACCGGGTTGGGGCCGTGGCGCTCGGGGCGGCGGTCGATGCACACGCCGTTGAAGACCCTTTCGATCAGAAAGCGGCGCAGCGGCGTGGTCAGCCAGTAGTCGGCGCCCGCCACCGGGCGGGTGCGGCGGCGCAGATCCGGCGGCAGGGAAGCCCAGATCAGCACGAAATCCCCGTGGCTGCGGTGGTTGGCGAAATATACCCGGGTGCGCGGGGCCGGCTCGCAGCCCAGCCACAGGGCGCGCACGCCGGTGAGCAGGCGGGCGAAGCCGCACAGCAGGGAGCCGAGGAGACGGTCGAGGGACATCAGTTGATTCCTGCCTGGAGCAGGCGCCAGGCCACGGCGCCAAGGATAGCCGCAAGCCCGACGAGCAGTGCGATGAGTTGATGACGGAACAAGCGCAGGGCCGCCCGGGCCCGCTCCTCCAGCGGACGGGGCGGCGGCCGCCGGCCGGAGAGCCCCGCCAGGGCCTGATCGAAGGCGGCCAGGTCGGCGTCGGGGGCGCTGCCGGGCTGTGCCCATTGGCTTGCCCAGTTGGCGAAGAGGCGGGCGTCCAGTTCGCAGCGCAGCGCGTAGTAGTGCTGCACCAACGTGGCGCCGATGGCGAGCGCGGTGAGCAGGACGCAGCCTGGCCCGGCCGGTGGCAGCAGCAGGCTGGCGATGCCGAGCAGCAGCAGGCCGCTGGCGAGCTGACGGCAGCCCCGGGCCTGGGCCAGGGTGGCGGCGGTCAGGCCGGCGGTGGCCGCGGCCTCGCGGGTGTCAGGCGCCACCACGGGTCTCCAGCGGGGCGGGCAGGTTGGCCAGCGCCTGTCGGTGAGCGGGGCCCAGCACGATGCCCGGCCGGGCGCTCCGCAGCAGGGCTTCGGCCGCGTCGACGCTGGCGACGCGGCCGCTCAGCAGCAGCCAGGCCGCCACCGCGCTGGCGCTGCGCGAGTAGCCGAGGGCGCAGCACACCAGCACGGGGCCGCCCTGGGCCTGCAGGGCATCGAGCCGGGTGGCCGCCTGTTCGAGCTGCGCCGTGGTGGGTGGCAGCAGGTCCAGCCAGGGCAGGCCGGCGTACTGCCAGGGGCCGCGTGGGGCGGGCAGTTCCGCGGTGAGGTCGAGCAGGGCCCGGAAGCCACCCGTCGCCATGTCGCGGGCGTCGGGCATGCGACCCAGCCACACCTCGTCGGCGATCAGGTCGGGGGCCGGACGGCGGCGGGTCCACAGGCGCGAGTTGATCCACGCGCCGAGGGTGTAGGGGGCCAGCAGCAGGGCTGCGCCCAGGCTGTGCCGGCCGTCGAGCTTCTGGAAGCCGGCGGGGCCGAGGCAGGCGTAATTGAGGGCCACCAGGCTCAGGGCGACGGCCGGCCACAGCAGCCACAGGGCACCGTCGCCCAGCAGGCCGGCCAGCCCGGCACAGGCCAGCGCACCCAGCAGGTAGCGGCCGGCCAGGTGGCGGGCGGCGGGGGAGGCCTGCCAGGCGGTGGCGAAGGGCGCGGGTCCCGTGGCGGGCCACAGCCACAGGCACAGCAGGCCGACCAGGGCCCCGCTGGGCAGGTCGATGAAATGATGCTGGTAGGTGGTGAGCACCGAGATGGCGATCAGCACGGCCCAGACATGCACGGCCAGGCGCAGGCCGCCCCGGCTGGCCGCGGCGAAGCGCACCCACAGGATCACCAGCAGGCTGATGTGCAGGGAGGGCGCCTGGTTGTAGGGCTGGTCGAAGCTCGCCAGTGCGTCGAACAGTCCGCCGAAGAGCCCGTCGGTGGCGGGCCGGGCGAAGCTGAAGCGCAGCGGGAACAGCAGGAAGCAGACCACCGACACGAGCTGGGCGGTGAGCAGGCGCAGGGCGTGGCGATCCACCTGCAGGGCCGTGCGGCAGAGCAGAAAGGACAGGCCGTAGAACAGGTCGATGGACCAGTAGGGCAGGATGGTCCACGGCATGAAGGGGATGTGCCGTTCCCAGCCGAAGACCACCGCGTCGCTCACCTGCCAGCGGGCCGCCATGGAATTGGCGAAGCCGTAGCTGAGGAAGAAGAAGGGGCCGAGGAACAGCAGCCAGGCCACCCCGCGCCGCCAGGGCAGGGCTTCGGTGGTGGCGGCGACGGGGGTCATGCGGGCCGCCGGCGCGCCAGGGACACGGTGAAGATGCCCCATTCGTCGATGCGCTGGGTGAGCTTGTCGAAACCGGCCTCGTCCACCAGCTGGTCCATCTCGGCCTGGCTGCGCCGGCGCATCACCCAGGCTTCGCCGCCCCGGTGGCTGGTCAGGGCGCGGGCGATCAGCTCCAGCTGGGGGTGCCAGGGCTGGCCGGTGTACAGCAGGTAGCCCCCGGGCTCGACCGCCTGGGCCAGGCCGGCCAGGGAGCGCCGCACCATGCCGTTGTCGGGAAACAGCTCGTACAGCCCGGAGACGATGCCGATGGTCGGCCGTGGCGTCACCGCCGCCAGCGAGGCCGGGTCGAAGGCGTCGCCCTTCTCGAAGCGGGCGATGTCCTGCAGGCCCTTGGCGCGGATCAGGGCGGCGCCGTCGCGCACGTTGATGTCGCTGAAGTCGCGCAGCAGGATGGAGTCGGGCCGCCGCGCCGCCCCTTCGAGGGCCTCCAGCACGTAGCGGCCATGGCCGGCGGCGATGTCCAGGAGCCGCTGGGGGCGGCCTTCCTGCTGCAGATGCCGGAGGGCCAGGCGCAGCAGTTCCTCCAGGTGCAGCTTGCGCTGGCGGATGCCGCGCCAGCCGATCGCATCCAGGTAGTTGCGGTCGATGGCCCGGCCGATGGGGCCGGCGCCGCTCGGGGTGTTGCGATACACGTAGTCGAGGGTGCTGCCCGAATCGAAGCCGGTGCGATGCCCCAGGGCCACGCCTTCGGACAACAGGCCGCCCAGCTTCAGGCTGGCCCGGTAGGCCGCCCAGTAGAGGCCCCGCGGGCTGAGGGCTGGCAGCGGCCGGGACAGCGCCTCGGCCTCGTCGCGGCTGGCGCCGTGCTGGTCGGCATGGCGCAGGTCGGGCCGGCTGACGGGCTCGGCGAAGCGGCGCAGGATGAAGTCGCGGATGCGGGCCAGGGCCGGCGCCCGGTCCTTCTCGCCCAGGGTGTCGTGGTAGAAGCCGTCGAGGACATGTTTTTCCTTGACCGCCGCGCCCAGCCGCTCGAAGAAGGCGTGCTGGGGGGCGTGATGGACCACCCAGTCGGCGCCGGAGATCAGCAGTTGGGTGGGCAGGGTGATGGCCTGAGCGTCGGCCACCACCCGTTCTGCGGCTTCGTAGAGCCCCAGCAGGATGTTCACCGAGATGGCCCGGGCGATCAGCGGGTCGCTGTCATAGGAGGCCTGGCGGGCCGGGTCGTGAGTCAGGAACTTCGCCTTGACGTAGCTATTGACGAAGAAGTTGCCACGCAGCTTCTGCAGCAGGGCCAGCCCGGGCCGGGCGAAGGGCACGTAGAGCTTGACCTGGAAGGCCGGCGAGGCGAGCACCAGGCAGCGCACCGGCGGCGCGTAGTCGTGGGCCCAGGTGGAAACCAGCACGGCGCCCACGCTCTGGGCCAGCACGGCCATGTCGGCCAGGGCGATGCCGTGGGTGTCGCGGAGGTGCTCGACGAAGGTCTGCACGTCGCGCACCGAGGTGCCGAAGCTGGGCGACCAGCCCCGCTCGCCGGGGGACAAGCCATGGCCGCGGGCGTCCCAGGCGAAGAAGTCGAAGTCCGGCAGGTCCAGCTCGTCCACCAGGTGGGCCAGCCGGCCGGAGTGTTCGTGGCCCCGGTGGAACATCACCACGGCGCCCCGCGACGGCCGGGCAGCCGGCCAGTGGCGGTAGAACAGGGCGACCCTGTCGTGGGTCGTGAAGTGGTGTTCCGAAGCGGTTCGGGAGCTCGGCATGAAGCGCCTTTCAGCGCGGACGGGCCTGGGCCACGCCGCCGCGGATGCGGTTGTGGATGTTGAGCAGGATGGCGGCCGAGGCGGCCGGCAGGATCCATGCGGCCCACTCGGGCAGGCTGCCGGCCAGGCCCAGCCACAGGCCCAGCGCGCCGAACAGGAAGGCCCGGTCGCTCTTGCCCATCGGCCCGTCGTAGCGGCGCGGGGCGCCGACCATGGGGCCGAGGGCGCCCGCCATCTCCGACACGGCGGAGAGGAAGATCAGGGCGCCCACATCGGCCCAGGAGAAGGGTGCGACCCACACGAAGGGCAGGTACAGGGCGGCGTCGGAGATGACGTCGGAGAGCTCGTTGAGATAGGCCCCCAGCGCCGATTGCTGGCCGAACTCGCGGGCCAGCATGCCATCCACCGCATTGAAGGCCATGCGCAGGAACATCCACAGGGGCAGCAGCAGGAAGGCCGCGGTGGCCTGCGGGTGGAGGAAGAGCCAGGTCCCCAGGGCGAGGGAGACGGCCATCGCCGCCAGGGTCACCTGGTTGGCGGTGATGCCGGCCGTGGCAAAGCGCGCCACGATGGGCCGCAGGAGGGCCTGGAAGCGCGGTTTGAGCTGGTAGATGCTGATCATCGTCACAAGGCCCTGGCGGATGTGTCGCTGCGGCCGTAGAGGTGGTGGGCCAGGATCGACAGACTCGGATTGTTGGGCAGGATCTGGCCGTTCACCTCGAGGATGGGGGTGCCGATCGCACCCGTGATACCAGCCCGCTGCAGGCGGTCATTCAGTCTGTCCTCGGCGGCGGAGTCCTCGTCGATCATGTATTCGGTGACATAGACACCCATGCGTTCGAACTGGCGGCGCTTCTCGGTGCAGTAGCCGCAGGTGGTCAGGGAATACATGACGAGCCGGTCGCGGCGGGCGTCGTAGCGCGCCAGAAAGGCGGCCTCGTCGTCGTGCTGGGTCGCTTTCAGCCCGGCGAGCCGGCTCGGGTCGGGCAGGGTGTCGGGGGTGAAGCGGGCCATCACGCCAGCGCCTGCCACGGCAAGCACCAGCGCGCCGACCAGGGCCGGGATGCCCACCGGGCGGCGGCGCGGGCCCCAGGCGTTGTGCTCTTTCTGACCAGGTACCAGGAGCAGGGCCAGGGCGGCGATGAAGCCGATCGCCGGGACCAGGGTGGCGAGGGACCACCAGCCATTGAACCCCAGGTCGTGGCAGCGCAGCACGCTGGCGCGTGTGCCCCATACCGCCAGCACCAGCAGCAGGAGCAGGCCGAGCAGCAGGCCGGGCGTGCCGAGGAACAGCATCAGGGGCATCAGCAGCACGGCGGCGGCGAAACCCAGGAAGGCGCTCTGCAGGTAGGTGCTGCGGCCGAAGCGACCGTCCAGGCCGAAGCCGAACAGGGGCGTGTCGCCGGTGGCTTCGTCCGCGGCCGGGGTCGTTTGCCGCGGCATGGGTGCCGGCCCGAGGCGATCGCTGGCGATGGCCTTGGCGGCGGCCGCGTAGCGGGGCATGTCGATGGAGCAGGCCCGGCACAGGGTGCGGGGCGGCTGCTGTTCGCCGCAGGCCGGGCAGGTCATGCTGGCGGCCTGCGCGTCGGGCAGCGCGGGCGCCTGCGCCAGTTGTGGCTCGGGTGAGGGTGGTGCGATGCGTCCGGATTCGGCGGCACCCGCGGGAGGCGGCTCGGGCTGGGCGGTTGCCATCTCCGGCAGGGGCGGCTCCACCACCACCTTCAGGCCGATGCCGGTGAGGGTGCTCAGGTAGTGTTCGGCCTGCCAGGTGGCGAGGCCCTTGCGGAGCGTGACCCGCTCGCCCGAGAAGACCCGCTCCAGGGTGTCGGCTGGACATTTGAGCAGACCCTGCAGGGCGGCGCGGGTGGTCGCAGGGTCATGGCCCGGCAGGACTTCGCCGAAAAACAGGATCTCGTGGGTGGTCGACACGGGAGGCTTCCGGAAAGGGTGCGAATGGCATTCTAAGGTGCCCCCCGTGCCGCGGCAATGACGACGGGCTGCGGGCCGTGGCGGGTTGCCGGTGCCGCTTCACCTGCCCGGCCGGTGGTGCTATCGTCGCCGCCCCACCGGAGAACGCACCATGTCCCAGTCCGTCTGCTTCCCCCTTGCCCGCCCGCGCGACCTGGTCGAGGCCGAGGCGCAGATCGCCGCGATCCGGGGCCTGCTGGCCGGCGCCGGGCTGAGCCACCGCAAGCCACCGCCGGCGCCCACCACCTGCTGTGGGCGGGGCTGCAACGGCTGCGTCTGGGAAGGCTTCTACGCGGCCCTGGGCTGGTGGAAGGATGACGCCCGGGAACTGCTGGCCGGGGCGGTCGGCGATCCCGCGCCCTGACTTGGCAGAGATCCCGAAAACCCCGTAAAATCCGGGTCTTGCCGAGGAGCGTTGCGACCCATCAAAGTCATGGGCCAGGCTCGGCAATCATCAACGGCGCTCGCAAACCTTCCAGCCGGGTTTGCCGCGCCGTTCGCTTTTGTGACCTGCCTGCGTCCGAAGCGTCCGCGTCGCTGTCCGGCTGTGTCCATCCGTACCCAGAGGTAGATCCATGCAAGCCGACCGCACGCCCGAACTCCAGTCCCTGCTCACCCACCGCATCCTGATCCTGGACGGGGCGATGGGCACCATGATCCAGCAGCACAAGCTGGGTGAGGCCGACTACCGGGGCACGCGCTTTGCCGATCACGCCAAGGACCTCAAGGGCAACAACGACCTGCTGGTGCTGACCCGCCCCGATGTGGTCGGCGGCATCCACCGGGCCTACCTCGAGGCCGGCGCCGACCTCATCGAGACCTGCACCTTCAACGCCACCCGTGTGTCCCAGGCCGAGTACGGGCTGGCCGACGTGGCCTACGAGCTCAACGTGGAAGGCGCGCGCCTGGTGCGCCAGCTGTGCGACGAATTCACCGCCGCCAACCCGGCCAAGCCGCGTTTCTGCGCCGGCGTGCTGGGCCCCACCTCGCGCACCCTGTCGATCTCGCCGGACGTGAACGACCCGGGCTTCCGCAACATCAGCTTCGATGCGCTGGTGGACGACTACTATGATTCCGCCCGGGGCCTGCTGGAAGGCGGGGCGGACATCCTGCTGATCGAGACCATCTTCGACACCCTCAACGCCAAGGCGGCGGTGTTCGCGGTGGAGAAGCTCTTCGCCGATCTGGGGCAGCGCGTGCCGGTGATGATCTCCGGCACCATCACCGATGCCTCCGGCCGCACCCTGTCGGGCCAGACCGCCGAGGCCTTCTGGAACTCCCTGTCCCACGCGCAGCCGATCAGCTTCGGCCTCAACTGTGCGCTGGGCGCCAAGGAGTTGCGCCAGTATGTGGACGAGCTGTCCTCCGTCTGCAACACCTTCGTGTCGGCTCACCCCAACGCGGGTCTGCCCAACCCCCTGTCGCCCACCGGCTACGACGAGACCCCCGAGCAGCTGGCGGCGGAGATCGTCGAGTGGGCCCGTAGCGGCCTGGTGAACATCGTCGGCGGCTGCTGCGGCACCTCGCCGGCCCACATCAAGGCCATCGCCGAGGCGGTCAGCCTGGTCACCCCGCGCACGGTGCCGGATGTCAAGAAGAAGCTGCGCCTGTCCGGCCTGGAGCCCTTCAACGTGGGCGCCGACTCGCTGTTCGTGAACGTCGGTGAGCGCACCAACGTGACCGGCTCCCGCGCCTTCGCCCGGATGATCCTGGAAGGCCGCTTCGATGACGCCCTGGCGGTGGCCCGCCAGCAGGTGGAGAACGGCGCCCAGGTCATCGACATCAACATGGACGAGGCGATGCTCGATTCCATGGCGGCGATGGAGAAGTTCCTCAAGCTGATCGCCTCCGAGCCGGATATCTCCCGGGTGCCGATCATGCTCGACTCGTCCAAGTGGAGCGTCATCGAGGCCGGCCTCAAGTGCATCCAGGGCAAGGGCGTGGTCAACTCCATCTCCATGAAGGAGGGGGAGGCCGAGTTCCTGCGCCAGGCCCGCCTGTGCCGCCAGTACGGCGCGGCGGTAATCGTGATGGCCTTCGATGAGAAGGGCCAGGCCGACACCTTTGCCCGCAAGACCGAGATCTGCAAGCGCGCCTACGACCTGCTCACCGGGGTGGGCTTCCCGCCCGAAGACATCATCTTCGACCCCAACATCTTCGCCATCGCCACCGGCATCGAGGAACACGACAACTACGCCGTGGACTTCATCAACGCCGTGGCCTGGATCAAGCAGAACCTGCCCTACGCCAAGATCAGCGGCGGCGTCTCCAACGTGTCCTTCAGCTTCCGCGGCAACGATGCCGTGCGCGAGGCGATCCACACGGTCTTCCTGTACCACGCCATCAAGGCCGGCATGAGCATGGGCATCGTCAATGCCGGCATGCTCGGCGTGTATGACGACCTCGAGCCGGCCCTGCGCGACAAGGTCGAGGACGTGGTGCTCAACCGCCACCCCGGCGCCGGCGAGGCCCTGGTCGAGTTCGCCCAGACCGTGAAGGAGGGCAAGGCCAAGGATTCCGGGCCCGACCTGTCGTGGCGCGAGCAACCCGTCGAGGCGCGGCTCAGCCATGCCCTGGTGAAGGGCATCACCGACTTCGTGGTGGCCGACACCGAGGAAGTACGTGCCAAGCTGGAAGCCGAAGGCAAGCCGCCCCTGGCGGTGATCGAGGGCCCGCTGATGGCCGGCATGAACGTGGTCGGCGACCTCTTCGGCGCCGGCAAGATGTTCTTGCCCCAGGTGGTCAAGTCGGCCCGCGTGATGAAGCAGGCGGTGGCTCACCTGATCCCCTACATCGAGGCCGAGAAGCTGCGCACCGGCGCCACCAGCAAAGGCAAGATCGTCATCGCCACGGTGAAGGGCGACGTGCACGACATCGGCAAGAACATCGTCGGCGTGGTGCTGGGCTGCAACGGCTACGACATCGTCGATCTGGGCGTGATGGTGCCCTGCGACAAGATCCTCGCCGCGGCCCGTGAGCACGGCGCCCAGGCGATCGGCCTGTCGGGCCTGATCACCCCGTCGCTGGAAGAGATGAGCCACGTGGCCGCCGAGATGAAGCGCCAGGGCTTCGACGTGCCCCTGCTGATCGGCGGCGCCACCACCAGCCGCGCCCATACGGCGATCAAGATCGCCCCGCACTACGACCAGCCGGTGATCTACGTGCCCGACGCCTCCCGCGCCGTCGGCGTGGTGACCAGCCTGCTGTCCGAGGCGCAGAGCGCCGGCTATGCGGCCGAGGTGGCCGCCGACTACGAAAAGATCCGTGCCCAGCACGCCGGCAAGAAGGGCGTCGCGATGGTGACCCTGGAGCAGGCCCGCGCCAACCCCTTCCCCTGGAATGCGGATCCGGCCTACCGCCCGGCCGTGCCGGCCCAGCTCGGCATCCAGGCCTTCGACATTGACCTGGCCGAGCTTGTCGACTACATCGACTGGGGCCCCTTCTTCCAGACCTGGGACCTGGCCGGCCGCTACCCGGACATCCTGCAGGACGAGATCGTTGGTGAAACCGCCCGCGAGTTGAAGTCCGACGCCGAGGTGATGCTGGCGCGCATGGTCGCCGAACAGGACACCAACCCCTGGATCAAGGCCCGCGCGGTGTTCGGCCTCTTCCCGGCCAATGCCGTGGGTGACGACATCGAGATTTACGCCGACGAGTCGCGCAGCCAGGTGCGCATGACCTGGCACGGCCTGCGCCAGCAGCACGAGCGGCCGGCCGGCAAGCCCAACTACTGCCTGGCCGACTTCGT
>CALBTT010000048.1 GCA_937967645.1 uncultured Zoogloea sp. | reverse complement strand
AGGACATCGAGAAGGCGGTGCTGGCGCGGGGTCTGCGCTACCACCTGGAGGACCGCGTCCTCGTGCATGGCAACAAGACGGTGGTGTTCCGCTGAGTTCTGACGAACCGAATACCGGCCCTGTAGGGGCGGCTTCAGCCGCCCACGGAGCCTGATCAACGAAAAGCCGGGCGGCTGAAGCCGCCCCTACAGGCGGCCCCCACGCGCCTCACCCGGATACTTGAGGATCAAACATGCCCTGGCGTCTCCTGCGCTTCGCGCTCAACAAGAAACATCCGGAACCGCGGATGTTCAACTTCCACGAGAAGCTCAAGTCGAGCTACGACGTGGTCATCATCGGTGCCGGTGGGCACGGCCTGGCGGCCGCCTACTACCTGGCCCGCGACTACGGCATCACCAACGTCTGCGTGCTCGAGAAGGGCTACATCGGCGGCGGCAACACCGGCCGTAACACGACCATCGTCCGCTCCAACTACCTGACCCCAGAAGGCGTCAAGTTCTACGACGAGTCCGTCAATCTGTGGCAGGACCTGTCCGAGGACTTCGATCTCAACCTGTTCTACGCCAACCGCGGCCACTTCACCCTGGCCCACACGGATTCCGCGCTGCGCACCATGCGCTGGCGCGCCGAGGTGAACAAGCACTACGGGGTGGATTCCGAAGTGGTCGGCCCCGAGGTGGTGAAGGAAGCCGCGCCGATGATCGACATCAGCTGCGGCGGCCACGCCCCCATCCTCGGTGCCCTGTACCACGCGCCGGGTTCGGTGGCCCGCCATGACGCGGTGGCCTGGGGCTATGGCCGCGGTGCCGACCAGCGCGGCGTGGAGATCCACCAGCAGACCGAGGTGCTCGGCATCGATGTGGTGGCCGGCAAGGTCAAGGGCGTCAAGACTTCCCGCGGTTACATCTCCACCAACAAGGTGCTGTGTGCCGTGGCGGGCTCCACCCCGCGCATCCTGAAGATGGTGGACGTCAAGTCGCCCATCTACATCCACCCGCTGCAGGCCATGGTCAGCGAGCCGATCAAGCCCTGGCTCGACCCCATCCTGGTGTCCGGCAGCCTGCACGTCTACATCAGCCAGTCGGCCCGTGGCGAGCTGGTGATGGGCGCTTCCCTGGATCCCTACGAACTCCACGGCACCCGCTCCACCCTCGACTTCGTCGAAGGCCTCACCACCCACATGCTGGAGATGTTCCCCTTCCTCTCCAACGTCAAGGTGATGCGCCAGTGGGCCGGCATGGCCGACATGACCCCCGATTTCGCCCCGGTGATGGGCAAGACCCCGGTGGAAGGTTTCTACCTGGATTCCGGCTGGGGCACCTGGGGCTTCAAGGCCACGCCGGTGTGCGGAAAGACCATGGCCCACACCGTGGTCAATGACAGCGACCACCCCTTGATCACCGGCTTCTCCCTGGACCGCTTCCGCAACTACGCCCTTACCGGCGAAAAGGGCGCGGCGAGCGTCGGTCACTGAGTCGGCCACCGAGAGGAAATCCACCATGAAGATCCTGAACTGTCCCCTCAACGGTCCCCGCCCCGTCTCCGAGTTCTTCTACTGGGGCGAAGTGCGTCCCATGCCGAATCCCGCCACCGCCAGCGACGACGTGTGGGCCGACTACGTCTTCAACCGCAACGGCGCGCCCGGCGTGAAGAAGGAGTGGTGGTGCCACACCCCCAGCAACACCTGGTTCATCGCCGAACGTGACACCGAGAAGGACGTCGTTGTGCGCACCTATTTCTACGAGGGAGAAGACTGATGCGTTTGCCCGCCACCAGCGGCGAGTGGATCGACCGCTCCCGCCCCGTCGAATTCAGCTTTGAAGGCCGCAGCTACAAGGGCTTTGAAGGCGACACCGTCAGCTCCGCCCTGTGGGGCGCCGACGTGCGCGTCCTCGGCCGCAGCTTCAAGTACCACCGGCCCCGCGGCGTGCTGTCGCTGGCCAACCACGACACCAACGCCCTGCACCAGTGGGGCGGCATTCCCAACATCCGCTCCGACGTGACGCCGCTGGCCGCCGGCATGGCCCTTACCGCGGTGAATACCTTCGGCGGCCTGGAGGCCGACAAGGGCCGCCACCTGGGCAAGATCTCGTCCCTGCTGCCGGTCGGCTTCTACTACAAGGCCTTCCACAGCAAGAAGCTCTTCCCGATGTGGGAGCGCATGTTCCGCTTCATGACCGGCCTCGGCCGCGTCGATGTGAACATGCCCCACCGCCGTACCCCCAAGGCCTATGACTTCTGCGACGTGCTGGTCATCGGCGCCGGCCCCTCCGGCCTGTCGGCCGCGCTGGCCGCGGCGGAGCAGGGCGCCGAGGTGGTGGTGGTGGATGAGAACGCCCGTGCCGGCGGCAGCGCCGGCTACCAGCTGGGCAATGACGCCAGCCGCCGCCGCGTGCTCGATGGCCTGCTCGCCCGGGTGGCCGCCGAGCCGCGCATCCGCGTGCTCACCGCGACCTACGCCGCCGGCTATTACAAGGACCACTGGATTCCCCTGGTCAGCGCCGATCGCATGCTCAAGATGCGCGCCGGCAGCGTGGTGCTGGCCAGCGGTGCCTTCGAGCAGCCGGCCGTCTTCCACAACAACGACCTGCCCGGCGTGATGCTGGCCAGCGCGGCCCAGCGCCTGATGTACCGCTACGGCGTCAAGCCGATGAACAAGGCGGTGGTGCTGGCGGCCAACGCCGACGGCTACCGGGCCGCCCTCGACCTGCAAGCCAACGGCATCACCGTCGCTGCCCTGGTGGATCTGCGCGCCGGCAGCGGCAGCGCCGACCCCCTGGCCCGCCTGCTGCAGCAGTCCGGTGTGGAAGTACTGGTCGGTCACGCGGTGGTCGAAGGCATCGCCGACGGCAAGGGCCTGTGCGCCGGTGCCCGCATCGCCGCCCTGCAGGCCGACGGCACGCCGGCCGCCCAGCGCCGCGACATCGCCTGCGATGGCATCCTGATGAGCACCGGCTGGGCGCCCGCCGCCAACCTGCTGTACCAGGCCGGCACCCGCATGCGCTACGACAAGTCCGTCGAGCAGTTCGTCCCCGACGTGCTGCCGGAGGGTGTGTTCGCCTGCGGCCGCGTCAATGGCGTGCATGAGCTGTCGCGCCGCGTTGCCGACGGCACCCGGGCCGGCAGCCATGCCGCGGCGGCGGCCGGCTTCGGCAGCGCCGTCGGCGAAGCCCTGCCCCCCGAACTGGAGAGCCCCAGCCACCCCTGGCCGATCATCGACCACCCGGCCGGCAAGAACTTCGTCGATTTCGACGAGGATCTGCAGCTCAAGGACTTCCGCAACGCCGTGCAGGAGGGCTTCGACAACATCGAACTGCTCAAGCGCTTCTCCACCAACGGCATGGGCCCCAGCCAGGGCAAGCACTCCAACATGAACGGGCTGCGCATCCTGGCCCGCCTCACCGGCAAGGAACCGCAGCAGGTCGGCACCACCACGGCCCGCCCGTTCTACCACCCGGTCCCGATGGCCATCCTGGCCGGCCGTGGCTTCAACCCCGAACGGGCCACCCCGCTGGCCAGCCGTCATGACGCCCTGGGCGCCAAGTGGATGCCGGCCGGCGTGTGGCAGCGCCCCGAGTATTACCAGGTGGCGGGCAAGGAGCGCCTCGCCTGCATCCGCGAAGAGGCACATGCGGTGCGCAATGCGGTGGGCCTCATCGACGTGGGCACCCTGGGCAAGCTGGAGGTCATCGGGCCCCAGGCTGCCGAGTTCCTGGAGCGGGTCTACACCTCCAACTACGCCAACCTGAAGGTCGGCATGACCCGCTACGCGGTGATGTGCGACGAGTCCGGGGTGGTCATCGATGACGGCGTGGTGGCCCGCCTGGCGGACGACCACTTCTACTTCACCACCACCACCTCCGGCGCCGCCACCATCTACCGCGAGCTGTCGCGCCTCAACACCATGTGGCGGCTGGACTGCGGCATCGTCAATCACACCGGCGCCTTCGCCGCGGTGAACCTGGCCGGGCCCAAGTCCCGCGAAGTGCTGGCCGGCCTGACCGGGATGGACCTGTCGGCCGCCGCCTTCCCCTACCTGGCGGTGCGCGAGGGCGAGGTGGCCGGCATCCCCGCCCGACTGATGCGGGTCGGCTTCGTCGGCGAATGGGGCTACGAGATCCACGTGCCGGCCGCCAGCGGCGGCGCCCTGTGGGACGCCCTGATGAAGGCCGGCGCCAGCCGGGGCATCCGCCCCTTCGGTGTGGAGGCGCAGCGCCTGCTGCGTCTGGAGAAGGGCCACATCATCATCAGCCAGGACACCGACGGCCTCACCACGCCGCTGGAGGTGGGCATGGAGTGGGCCCTCAAGATGAACAAGCCCTTCTTCGTCGGCCAGCGCAGCCTGTCCGCCATCGCCAAGAAGCCGCGCAAGCAGCAACTGGTGGGCATCACCTTCCCGGCGGGCTACAGCGGCAAGCTGCCGCTGGAATGCAACCTGGTCATCGCCGATGGCGACATCGCCGGGCGGGTCACCAGCATCGCCTTCAGCCCGACCCTGGGCCACGCCATCGGTCTGGCCTTCGTGCGGCCCGACCTGGCCACCCCGGGCGGCAGCGTGTCCATCCGCCTGTCCGACGGGACCATGGTGCAGGCCAAGGTCAGCGCCACGCCCTTCTACGATCCGGACAACAAGCGCCAGAAGGACGAGCCCCCGGCAGGCCCGGCCGCTCAGCGGGTGTCCGTCAGCGCCGGAGCGGTCAGCCCGGTGGCCGAAGGCGTCGCGGCAACCCTGCTGGAGCCGGTCCGCCAGCCTGCCGCAGCCCAGGTGCTGGGCATCGCCGATGTGTCCCGCAGCGCCCGCATCGGCTGCAAGGGGCCCGGCGCCATCGCCTGGCTGCAGGCCCTCGGCCTGCCCATCCCGGCCCAGCCCAACAGCTGGCTGCCGCTGGACGGCGGTGGCCTGATCGCCCGCCTGGGCTTCACCGAATTCCTCGTCGAGGGCCCGGATGCGCTGATCGCCCCCCTCGCCGCGGCCCCCCGTGGCCCCGGTGTGTACCCGGTGCTGCGCCAGGATGCCGCCCTGGTGCTCGGCGGCAGCCGTCTCGACGAGCTGCTGCGCCAGACCTGCAACGTGAATTTCCGCCCCCTCGACCCGGCCCAGCGGCCGGTGGTGCTGACCAGCATGGTCGGCGTCGGGGTGACGGTGATCCCCGAAACACGCAACGGCCGTCCCTTCGTCCGCATCTGGAGTGACGGCACGTACGGCCCCTACCTGTGGGAGACCCTGCTCGGGATAGCTATCGAGCTGGGCGGAGGCGCCGTGGCGCCCCACAGCTTCAACTGATCGCCCTAATCGTCTCAATCGCCCGAACCCAAAACCTTCTCAGGAGAGCGGCAATGACGCCCACAGAAGCCAAGCAGTTTCTTGCCGACAACGAGGTCAAGTATGTACTGGCCCAGTTTGTCGACATCCACGGCACCGCCAAGACCAAGTCGGTCCCGGCAGCCCATTTCGAGAGCATCCTCACCACCGGCGCCGGCTTTGCGGGCTTCGCGGTATGGGGCCTGGGGATCGAGCCGAACGGCCCGGACTTCATGGCCATCGGTGACCTTTCGACCCTGACCCTGGTGCCCTGGCAGCCCGGCTATGCCCGCATCGCCTGCGACGGCCACGTCAAGGGTGAGCCGTGGCCCCTGGACACCCGCGTGGTGCTCAAGGAGCAGGTCAAGCGTCTGGAAGCCAAGGGCTACACCTTCTTCACCGGTCTCGAGCCGGAGTTCTCCCTGCTCAAGAAGGATGCCAGCGGCAACATCATCCCGACCGACCCGACCGACACGCTGCCCAAGCCCTGCTACGACTACAAGGGCCTGTCGCGCAACCGCGAGTTCCTCGAGACCCTCACCGACAGCCTCCGCGAGGTGGACGTCGACGTCTATCAGATCGACCACGAGGACGCCAACGGCCAGTTCGAGATCAACTACACCTACGCCGACTGCCTGACCTCCGCCGACCATTACCTGCTGTTCAAGATGGCCGCTTCGGAGATCGCCAACGACCTGGGCATGATCTGCTCCTTCATGCCCAAGCCCTTCGCCAACCGGCCGGGCAACGGCATGCACATCCACATGTCCCTCGGTGACGGCAAGACCAACCTGTTCGCCGACAAGAGCGACAAGCGCGGCCTTGGCCTGTCGAAGCTGGCCTACCAGTTCCTCGGCGGCATCCTGGCCCACGCGCCGGCCCTGGCGGCGATCTGCGCCCCCACGGTGAACAGCTACAAGCGTCTGGTGGTGGGCCGCTCCCTGACCGGCGCCACCTGGGCCCCGGCCTACATCAGCTACGGCGACAACAACCGCTCGTCGATGGTGCGCATCCCCCACGGCCGCCTCGAGCTACGCCTGCCGGACGGTGCCTGCAACCCCTACCTGGCCACCGCCGCGGTGATCGCCGCCGGCCTCGACGGCATCGAGCGTGACCTGGACCCGGGCGAGCCCCACAACCAGAACCTCTACGCCCTGAGCCCCGAGGAGCTGAAGGCCGCCGGCATCGAGATCCTGCCGCAGAACCTCCACGAGGCCCTGGCTGCCCTGGAGAAGGACACCGTGCTGTGCAAGGCCCTCGGCCCTGTCGCCGGCGAGTTCCTGCGCCTCAAGCACATGGAGTGGGTCGAGTACATGCGCCACGTGTCCGACTGGGAGATCAAGAACTACCTGGAATTTTTCTGAGCCCCGGCTGCAGGGGTTTTGTAGGGGCCTTGTAGGGGCGGCTTCAGCCGCCCAAATGGAGCCCGCGGGCGGCTGAAGCCGCCCCTACACAAGACTCCGTCCCGGATCAAACGCTAACGAATCGAAGCATCAACGAAGGAGAAACAAGCATGTGTGGAATCGTCGGATTGCTGGTGAAGACACCGGCCCTGCGGGAGAAGCTCGGCGAACTGATGGTGCCGATGCTCATCGGCATGACCGAGCGCGGCCCCGACTCCGCCGGTCTGGCGGTGTTCGGCACCCCCCTGGCGGGCAATGAACGGAAGATCAGCGTCTATTCCGGCCTCACCGAGGACGGCGCCGACTTCAACTGGCTGGGCCTCGGCCACGCCCTCAAGGAGCACCTGGGCGTCCAGGTCAGCGTCGAGCCCAAGGGCAACCACGCCATCCTGAGCTTCGACGTGGCCCCGGCCATCGTCAAGCGCTGGATCGCCGAGCACCACCCCAAGCTGCACATCCTGTCCACCGGGCGCAGCATCGACCTCTACAAGGACATCGGCACCCCGGCCGAAGTGGCCGCCCGCTACGGCTTCTCCGGTCTCACCGGGTCCCACCTGGTGGGCCACACCCGGATGGCCACCGAGTCCGCCGTGACCCCGGACCGGGCCCACCCCTTCACCGCCGGTGAAGATTTCTGCCTGGTGCACAACGGCTCCCTGTCCAACCCCAACGGCATCCGCCGCATGCTCGAGCCGCGGGGCATCCGCTTCGAGACCGACAACGACACCGAAGCCGCCTGCCGCTTCCTGGAATGGCGCCTGCGTGAAGGCGACGACCTGGAGACAGCGCTGCAGAAGGGCTTCGAGGAGCTGGACGGCTTCTTCACCTTCCTGATGGGCACGCCGGACAAGCTGGCCCTGATCCGCGACCCCTTCGCCTGCAAGCCGGCGGTGGTGGCCGAAACCGACGACTACGTGGCCATCGCCTCCGAATTCCGGTCCCTGGCCCACCTGCCTGGCATCAAGCACGCCACTGTTTTCGAACCCGCGCCCGAGGAGATGTACGTATGGAACGCCTGACCTTTGACCTCGCCACCACCCCCCTGCGCGAGCTCAACACCTTCCTGCACAAGGACGCCACTGACGGCAAGGCCCGTCACGTCACCGTGCTCAACCCGGACGGCGCCCACAACATCGCCGTCGGCCTGGATGCCCCGGTCGAGGTGGAAATCGTCGGCCACGCCGGCTACTACGCCGGTGGCATGAACAAGGCGGCCAGCATCATCATCACCGGTAGCGCCGGCACCGGCGTGGCCGAGAACATGATGAGCGGCAAGGTGCACGTGAAGGGCTTCGCCTCCAACGGCGCCGGCGCCTCCTCCCACGGTGGCCTGCTGGTGATCGACGGGGATGCGGGCCTGCGCTGCGGCATCTCCCTGAAGGGCGGCGACATCGTCGTCGGCGGCTCGGTGGGCAGCTTCTCCGCCTTCATGGCCCAGGCCGGCCGCATGGTCATCTGCGGTGACGCGGGCGATGCCCTCGGCGACTCCCTGTACGAGGCCGTGCTCTACGTGAAGGGCAGCGTCAAGTCCCTCGGCGCCGATGCCCAGTACGAGCCGATGAGCGAGGCCGACATCGCCGCCGTGGCCAGCCTGCTCGACCAGGCCGGTCTGGACCACGACCCCAAGGCCTTCAAGCGCATCGCCTCCAAGCGTTCCCTGTACCACTGGAACGCCGACGCCAACCAGGAATATTGAGCCCGCGGCTCGCGCCCACCCGGACTACCAAGGATACGATCATGGAAACCAAACCCGTGCAATTCAAGAACCTTTCTCGCGAGGAATCCTACGGCTACGACCGCAAGACCCTCGACTACATCCGCAACGCTGCCGCCCACGGGTTGTATGAGATCCGTGGCATGGGCGCCAAGCGCAAGCTGCCCAACTTCGATGACCTGGTCTTCCTAGGCGCATCCATGTCCCGCTACCCGCTGGAAGGCTACCGGGAGAAGTGCCTGACCAAGACCGTGCTGGGCACCCGCTTCGCCAAGAAGCCGATCGAGCTCGACATCCCGATCACCATCGCCG
>CALBTT010000047.1 GCA_937967645.1 uncultured Zoogloea sp. | reverse complement strand
GACCACCGAGATCTACACTCTTTCCCTACACGACGCTCTTCCGATCTCGAAGGGCGGGAGATCCTCGGCACCCGCACGCCCCCACAGGGCGAACAAGGCAATGGACAGGAAGCGCAACGGAGTACGTGGTTTCATCCGGGGACAGGAACCAGCCGGCGAGCCGACCGCATGGTTTGATAAACTGCGCGATTTTACACGAACGCATCTCCGACTCCCGTGGAACGACGCCAACAACTCCAGTCCTGGATCGCCGCCGAATTTCCCGGCCGCCCCTTCGAACTCGCCCCGGCCAGCGCCGACGCCAGCTTCCGCCGCTATTTCCGCGTCACCTTCGCGGACGATCCGGTCACCCTGATCGCCATGGATGCGCCGCCGAGCCACGAAGACTGCCGCCCCTTCGTGCAGGTGGCCGAACTCTTTGGCGCCGCCGGCGCCCACGTACCGGCGCTGATCCGGCAGAACCTGGAACAGGGTTTCCTGCTGCTCTCAGACCTGGGCAGCACCACCTACCTGCAGGCCCTCACCAAGGACAACGCCCACAACCTGTATGCGGAGGCCCTCGGCACCCTGATCTGCATCCAGAAGGCCAGCCGCCCGGATGTGCTGCCCGAGTACAGCCGCGAGCTGCTGATGCGCGAACTGGAGCTCTTCCCGGTGTGGTACGTGAGCCGCCACAAGGGCGTCACCCTCACCGATCAGCAGGCCACTCAGCTGTACGAGGTCTTCGAGCGCATCCTGGACGTGAACATGGCCGAGCCCAAGGTCTTCGTGCACCGCGACTTCCACAGCCGCAACCTGATGCTGTCCAGCCCCAACCCCGGCGTGCTCGACTTCCAGGACGCGGTGTATGGCCCGATGAGCTACGACCTTGCCTCCCTGCTCAAGGACGCCTACATCCACTGGGACGAGGAGTTCGCCCTCGACCTGCTGGCCCGCTACTGGGAGACCGCCCGCGCCCTCGGCCTGCCGGTGCGCGAGAGCTTTGCTGAATTTCACCGGGACTACGAGTGGATGGGCGTGCAGCGCCACATCAAGGTGCTGGGCATCTTTGCCCGCCTTTACCACCGGGACGGCAAGGACGGCTACCTGAAGGACATGCCGCTGGTCATGCAGTACCTGCGCAAGGCCTGCGAACGCTACGGCGAACTCAAGCCCCTGCTGCGGCTGCTGGAGCAGCTGGAGCCGACCGTCACCGAAGTCGGCTACTCCTTCTGAGCCTGCCATGAAAGCGATGATCCTCGCCGCCGGCCGCGGCGAACGCATGCGCCCCCTCACCGACCACTGCCCCAAGCCCCTCCTCGAGGCGGGGGGCAAACCGCTGATCGTGTGGCACATCGAACGCCTGGCCGCCGCGGGCTGCCGCGATCTGGTCATCAACCACGCCCACCTGGGCGCGATGATCGAGGCGGCCCTTGGCGACGGATCCCGCTTCGGCGTGCATATCCGCTATTCACCGGAAGGCAGTGCCCTGGAGACCGCCGGCGGCATCGCCCGGGCCCTGCCGCTGCTCGGCGACGGCCCCTTCATCGTGGTCAATGGCGACGTCTTCTGCGATGCCGACTTCAGCGCTCTCGGCCAGGCTGCGGCCGGGCTGCGCAACGACGGCCCCCTCGCCCACCTGTTGCTGGTGGCCAACCCGGCGCACAACCCGGCCGGCGATTTTGGCCTGCTGGCCGACGGCCTGGTCGCTGACCAAGGCGGCGAACGCCTCACCTTCGCCGGCCTGGGGGCCTACCATCCGGCGCTGTTTGCCGGCCTGTCGCCGGACGCCCCGGCCAAGCTCGCCCCCCTGCTGCGCGCCGCCATGGCCCGCGGCCAGGTCAGAGGCAGCCGCCTCGACGGTCGCTGGGTGGATGTCGGCACCCCCCAGCGCCTGCACGAACTCGACACCGCCCTGCGCACCGCCGGAGAATCAAACGGCTGAACCCGCAACGATCCGCGCCCACCGCAGTCAATCCCAGATCACCGCCACCGGACACCGCCATGCCCCTCGACATCACCCCCTTCCAGGCCCGTCGCACCCGGCTGCTCCAGACCATGCAGGCGGCCGGCGGCGGCGTCGCCCTGATCGCCACCGCCCCGGAGCGCGTCCGCAACCGGGACGCCCACTACAGCTACCGCTTCGACAGCTACTTCTACTACCTGACCGGCTTCCGCGAGCCGGAGGCGGTGTTGGTGCTGGTGGCCGGCGACACCCCCCGCAGCCTGCTGTTCTGCCGCAGCAAGGACATCGAACGGGAGATCTGGGACGGCTACCGCCACGGCCCCGAAGCCGCCCGGGAGACCTTCGGCTTCGACGAGGCACACCCCATCTCCGAGCTGGATGAGCAGCTCACCACCCTGTTCGCCAACCAGCCCGCCGTCTTCCACTCGGTGGGCTACGACAGCGCCTGGGACGCCCGCGTCACCGACGCCCTCAACCGGGTCCGCGCCATGGCCCGCAGCGGCGCCCATGCCCCGGCCCTGATCCGCGACGTGCGCAGCCTGATCGACGAGATGCGCCTGGTGAAGGACGACGCCGAGCTGGCCATCATGCGCCGCGCCGCGGACATCTCCGGGCACGCCCACCGCCGCGCCATGCTGGCCACCCGCCCGGGTGCCTGGGAATACGAAATCGAAGCCGAGCTGCTGCATGAGTTCCGCCGCCACGGCAGCCAGGCCCCCGCCTACACCTCCATCGTGGCCGGCGGCGCCAACGCCTGCGTGCTGCACTATGTGGAGAACGACGCCCAGCTCAAGGACGGCGACCTGCTGCTGATCGACGCCGGCTGCGAGCTCGACGGCTACGCCTCCGACATCACCCGGACCTTCCCGGTCAATGGCCGCTTCAGCGGCCCCCAGAAGGCCGCCTACGAGCTGGTGCTGGCCGCCCAGGCCGCGGCCATCGCCGCCACCCGCGCCGGTGCCGGCTGGAACGACCCCCACGATGCCGCCACCCGGGTGCTGGCCCAGGGTTTCATCGACCTGGGCCTGCTCGAAGGCAGCCTCGACGGGGTGCTCGAATCCGGCAGCTACCGCCAGTTCTACATGCACCGCACCGGCCACTGGCTGGGCCTCGACGTGCACGATGCCGG
>CALBTT010000046.1 GCA_937967645.1 uncultured Zoogloea sp. | reverse complement strand
TGCATCGTGCTCGCGGTGGCCCTGTACTTCGTGATCCAGCGCACCCGGCTGGGCATGATGATCCGCGCCGGCAACCATGACCGGACCATGGTCGAAGCCCTCGGGATCAACATCAACATGATCTACCGGGTCGTCTTCGCCCTGGGCTTCGCCCTGGCCGCGCTGGCCGGCATGCTCGCCGCGCCGATCTCCTCGGTGTTCCCGAACATGGGCAGCCACGTGCTGATCATCTCCTTCGTGATCGTCGTCATCGGCGGCATCGGCTCGGTGTGGGGCGCGCTCATCGCCGCCCTGGTGATCGGCTTTGCCGACACCTTCGGCAAGGTGCTGATGCCCGACTACGCCGGCATGGTCGTGTACCTGGTGATGGCCGTGGTGCTGCTGTGGCGCCCCGAAGGCATTCTCAAGAAAGGCTGAGACCATGAACTCCATGATCCTCAAGCTGGTGGGTCTGGCGCTGCTCGCCTGCGTCCCGCTCACCGGCGAATCGTTCTACGTGGAACTGGCGGCCAAGACCCTGGTGCTGGCCATCTTCGCCATGAGCCTGGACCTGCTGGTGGGCTTCACCGGCCTGGTCAGCTTCGGGCACGCCGCCTACTTCGGGGTGGCTGCCTACGCGGTGGCCCTGCTCTCGCCCAAGTACGAAGCGGCCAGCCTGTGGTACGTGCTGCCCGCCTCGATCGGCCTGTCGGCCCTGGCCGCCCTGGTGGTGGGGCTCTTCGTGCTGCGCACCAAGGGCATCTACTTCATCATGGTGACCCTGGCCTTCGCCCAGCTCGCCTTCTTCGTGTTCCACGACACCCCGCTGGGTGGCGGCTCCGACGGTATCTACCTGAACGTCAAACCCACCGCCGAGATCGCCGGCTGGGTCCCCTTCGACCTCGACAACGCCACCCACCTGTACTACTTCATCCTGGGTGCCCTGGTGGTGGTGTATGCCTTCCTGGCGCGCATCCTGCAGTCGCCCTTCGGGCGGGTGCTGGTGGGCATCAAGAGCAACGAGCACCGCATGCAGTCGATGGGCTACCTGACCTTCCGCTACAAGCTGGCGGCCTTCACCCTGGCCGGTGGCCTGGGCGGCATCGCCGGCTTCCTGTACGCGGTGGTGTTCGGCTTCGTCACCCCCGAGCTGCTCTCCTGGCACCAGTCGGGCAACGTGCTGCTGATGGTCATCCTGGGCGGCATGGGCAACCTGGTCGGAGCGGTCGCCGGCGCCTTCGTGTTCACCGGCATGCAGGAAGTCTTCGGCAACTGGACCAAGCACTGGCAGCTCGTGATGGGCTGCGTCATCGTCGCCGCCGTGCTGTTCATGCCTGGCGGCCTGTCCGCCGTCCCGGCGCGCATCAAGCGTGCCCTGCAAGGGGGAGGTTCCAATGAGTGAAGTCATCAACCCGGGCCTGGCCGCCTCCGTGCAGGCCGCCTCGGCCGGTGAGGTCCTGCTGGTGGCCGATCGCATCACCCGCCGCTTCGGCGGCCTGGTGGCCAACCAGGACGTCTGCGTGACCCTGCCGCGGGGCAAGGTGCATGTGCTGCTGGGTCCCAACGGTGCCGGCAAATCCACCTGCATCAACATGCTCTCGGGCGACCTGCCGCCCTCCGAAGGCACGATCCGCTTCATGGGCAAGGACATCACCGCCCTGACTGCGGCGCAGCGCTCGCAGGTCGGCATCGGCCGCAGCTACCAGCGGACCAACATCTTTCCGAAATTCACGGTGCTCGAGAACGTGCGCCTGGCTGCCCAGTCGCGGCGCCAGCAACCCTGGCGGATCTTCTCCACGGCCATGAAGCAGCAATGGGCCCTCGACAAGGCCCGCGCCTGCATCGAAGAGGCCGGCCTGGGGGCCAAGGTGGACTGGGTCGCCGGCGTGCTCAGCCACGGCGAGCAGCGTCAGCTCGAGATCGCCATGGTGCTGGCCACCGACGCCCAGGTCATGTTGCTGGACGAACCGTTGGCCGGCATGGGCTCGGACGAATCGGCGCGGATGGTGGAGGTGCTCAAGCGGCTCAAACCCACCCGGGCGATCCTGCTGGTGGAGCACGACATGGACGCGGTGTTCGCCGTGGCCGACACCATCACCGTGATGGTCAACGGGCAGGTCCTGGAATCGGGCCCGCCGGAACAGATCAAGGCCAGCGTGGCCGTTCAGCAAGCCTACCTGGGCCAGGAGGACAGCTTCCATGTCTAACATGCTGCTCGAAGCCAAAGAAGTGCACACCTACTACGGTGCCAGCCACATCCTGCACGGCATCGACTTCAACATCCGCCAGGGCGAGGGCATCGCCCTGATGGGCCGCAACGGCATGGGCAAGTCGACGCTGATCAAGAGCATGCTGGGCATCGTGCGTCCGCGCCACGGCCGGGTGCTGGTACGGGGCGACGACTTCACCAAGGCGCCGACCTACAAGACGGCGCAGCGGGGCATCGCCTACGTGCCGGAAGGCCGGGGCATCTTCCCCAACCTGTCGGTGCGGGAGAACCTGCAGATGGCCGCCCGCGCCGGCCTTGACGGCCGCCGTGAATGGACCTTCGACCGGGTGATGAGCACCTTCCCGCGGCTGGGTGAGCGGATCAACAACGGGGGCTGGCAGCTCTCCGGGGGCGAGCAGCAGATGCTCACCATCGGGCGTGCGCTGATGACCAACCCGGACCTGCTGATCCTCGACGAGGCGACCGAAGGTCTGGCGCCGCTGATCGCCATGGAGATCTGGCGGATCGTCAAGGAGATCCGCAAGACCGGCATCGCCACCGTGATCGTGGACAAGAACCACGGCGCGGTGACCTCGATCTGCGACCGGGCGATGATCCTGGTCAAGGGGCAGGTGGTGTTCGACGGCACGAGCGAAGCGGTGCGTGCCGACCCGGAACTGATCCAGAAGCACCTGGGCGTGTGAGCCCGGAGAAGGAGGCAAGATCATGAGTCAATCACTCGACATCATCCATGACGAGCACCGGGCGCTGGCGGCGATGCTGAGCGGCATGCGCAGCCTGGCCTCTGGGGTCGCGGCGGGGCGGCTGAAGCCGGACTTCCCGCTGTTCGCGGACATGCTGCGCTACATCGAGGAGGTGCCGGAGAAGGTGCACCACCCGAAGGAGAACGAGTACCTGTTCGCGCGGCTGCGTCCGCGCTGCGCGGAGGCGGGCCCGATCATCGACGGTCTGGAGGAAGAGCACCGGCAGGGCGAGGCGCGGATGGCCGTGGTGAAGTCGGCGCTGGCGGCCTACCAGCAGCAGGGTGAGGCTGGGTTCGAGGGCTTCAACGCCGCGCTCGTGCATTACATCGAGCAGGAGTGGAAGCACATGAACACGGAAGAGAAGCAGATCTTCCCGCTGGCGCGTACCCACCTGACGGCGGAGGACTGGGCGGCCATCGACGCGGCCTTCCTGGCCAACGACAACCCCTGGCAGGGGGCGGCCGGGGAGTACGCGGCGCTGTTCACGCGCATCGTCAACGAAGCCCCCGCCCCGGTCGGGCTGGGCGGGGCGTAGGGGCGGATTCATCCGCCCGCGGACTTCGATCAACGGCATGCCGTGATTCATGCTCCGCGGGCGACCTGTAGGGGCGGCTTCAGCCGCCCGCGGACTCCGATCAACGGCATGCCGTGATTCATGCTTCGCGAGCGACCTGTAGGGGCGGATTCATCCGCCCGCGGGCTTCGATCAGCGGCATGCCGTGATCCATGTTCCGCGGGCGGCTGAAGCCGCCCCTACAGCCTTAGCGGAACTCGAACAGCTCCCGGTGAAAGGCGGCGGGGGCGAGCTGGCCTGATCGGGTCAGGGTCTGCTGGAGTTGATCGCCCCACGCAGTGGGCCCGCAGAACCACACGCTGCTGCCGGGGCGCAGGCTGGCTGCCACCGTCTGGGCGGGGAGTGGCCCGTCGCGCTCGGTGTGGCGGTGATGCAGCGTCACCCCGGCAGCGGCGCAGCGTGCCGGGAGGTCCGCCGGAAAACCTTGTCCCCCGCGATCCGCCGAGCTGTAGAAGAAGTCCACCGGCACGCGGCTCCCTCCCGTTGCGGCCAGATCCTCCAGGCGTGCCAGAAAGGGCGTGATACCGATGCCGCCCGCCACCCACACCTGGGCGTCGCCCGGCGCGTCATCAAAGGTAAAGCCGCCATAAGGCCCTTCCAGCCGTACCGCATCTCCGGCCTTGAGCCGGCCGGCCAGGGCCCGGGTGTAGTCGCCGAGGGGCTTGATGGCCAGGCTCAGGCGGCCGTCGGCCGGGTGCCAGGCGCTGGCGATGGTGAAGGGGTGGGCGCCTTCCGCCGCATCGCCGAAGTCAGCCAGCACGCATTGGCCGGCCTGGTGGCCGGGCCAGCGACCGATCGGGCGGATCCGCAGCGCCAGGACGCCGCCGGTCTGCTCGGTCACCGCTTCGACGATCGCGTCGCAGCGCCGCCGGGCGCCGATGCGGCCGCGCAAGGCCTGCATGGCCGGGACCACGCCGAGGGCGGCCACGAAGGCAGTCAGCCAGCCCAGCGGCTGCAGCCAGAAGTCGGCCGGCATCAGCATCAGGCCGTGGTAGGCACCCGCCATGAAGACCAGCGGAAAGAGCTTGTGCACCCAGCGAGATCGGAAGAGCGTCGTGTAGGGAAAGAGTGTAGATCTCGGTGGT
>CALBTT010000045.1 GCA_937967645.1 uncultured Zoogloea sp. | reverse complement strand
GAGATGGTGATTCGTGACTGGAGTTCAGACGTGTGCTCTTCCGATCTGTGAAGTCACGGACCCAGGTCGAGAACACCCGGGGTTCGTCGGGGCGCATGATGCGCAGGGTCTCCTCGTCGTTCCAGATGTCGTCGGCGGCCTGGCGGTCGCGCAGCTCCAGGAGGTTCACCCCGTCGTAGCTCAGCGAGGCGCCGGCCAGCCGCGCGCTGTTGTCCAGGTCGCGGGAGCACTGGCGCACGCTCCTGACCTTGTCACGGACATTGGTGCACCCCGCCCCCAGGGCCGAATGCTCGCGCCAGGCCTGGGGAAACTCCTCGGGCTTCAGGGCCGGGTTGCGCCGGGCCAGGTAGATCATCTTCCAGCTCATCAGCGCACCCGGATCTTCGGGTCCGGCGCACCCTGGCGGAGGGTGGCCAGGAAGGCCTCGGCGGGGGCCGCGGCGGCCACCTCGGGCAGCGCGTCCTTGTCCGGACGGTGGGCCCAGAAGGCCTGCCAGGACGGGAACAGCTCATGAAAGGTGCCGGCGTAGGGCTCGCGGCCCGGCCAGCGCATCTTGCGCTCGCCGATGGGCGGCTTGTTCAGGTCGGTGGCGTACCAGTAGCACGGCAGGCGACGGCGGAAATACCAGCGGCCGTCGATGCGCTCATAGTCGTCCCAGTAGAGCATCTGCATGATCACCCACTCGGGGCCGGTCTCGTGCTCGTTCTTGGAATACACGACGCCCACCGCGTGGTCAGGGTCGATGAACTCGATGATGTGCTGGCCCACGTGGTGGGAGGTGCCGGAGAACTGCTCCCGCAGGGTCTCATCCACCCAGGCCTTCAGGGCGGCCCGCCCGGTTCCCCGGCGGCCGACCCGGATATCCGGGGCGAAGAGGTTCACATGGGCGTCCAGGTCACGCATGTCGAGGGACAGGGAATACTTGCCCGCCAGCTGGCGGATCGCCTCGATGGACTCCAGACGGTCCACGCGCGCGGCAAGGCTGGCATCGTTCATGACCGGGCTGCTCACAGGAAGCTCATCCCGCCATTCACGGCCAGGTTCTGACCGGTGATGAAGCCTGCCTCGTCGCTGGCCAGGAACACTGCCGCGGCGGCGATCTCCTCCGGCTCGCCCATCCGGCCGAGGGGGATGGCGCGGATCATGGCCTGGGTCCACTCGTCCGGGATGCCGGCCATCATCGGGGTGTTGGTGGGGCCGGGCACGATGGTGTTGACGCGGATCCCGGTGGGCGCCAGCTCCCGCGCGGCGCTGCGGGTGAGGCCCATCACGGCGGCCTTGGAGGCGCAGTAGTGAGCCGGCCCCTCGCCAGAGAAGGCGGCGGTGCTGGATACATTGACGATGGCCCCACGCGCGCCGCACTTCTGCATCAGGCGTGCGCCTTCACGGCAGCACAGGAAGGTGCCGGTCAGATTGACGCCGATCACCCGCGCCCAGGCCTCGTCGGGGGTGTCCACGAAGGCGTCCATCGAGCCGATGCCGGCGCTGTTGATCACCACGTCCACCCGGCCGAAGCGGGCCTCCACAGCCTGGAAGGCCTCGACCACCGAGGCGCTGTCGGCCACATTGCAGCTCACCGCCAGGCCGCGCGGGCCCAGCCCGGCCACCGCCTGGGCGGCTGCCTCGCCATTGATGTCGGCGGCCACCACGCTGGCCCCCTCGGCGGCAAAGCGCCGCACCATGGCCAGCCCCATGCCCTGGGCTGCACCGGTAACGAATACCACCTTGTCGGAAAACTTCATGCTGGTCTCCACGCTCGCGTTGTGTGTCTGGAAAGGGGGCTGAAGGCCCCCGGGCAGTGCCCATGATTGGGCCTGGACCGCTTCGCGGCATCGTCCAGGCTGACTAGATGGACACGTCGAAAATCCGAAAAAAAGGGCGGCCCGCCCGTCGGCGGCCGCCCTCAGTAGCGATGCCTGAGCCTGGCTCAGAGCCCCATGCGGCGCGCCGCCTCGGGGCCGAAGTCCCGCTCGGTGAACTTGCCCTGGTTGAGCTTGTAGGCACCGGGCTGCTCATTGATCAGGTTGAAGGCGAGATAGGTGCCAGCGTTCAGATCGTGGTAAAGCCCCACCCCCGCCTGCCAGGTGTTCATCTCGTAGGCATAGAAGTAATTGACCACCGAGGTCCGCCACAACTCGCCACGGCTGTCGTAGTTGTCGGCCATCAACATGAACCAGGTGTCCTCGTCGATGTAGAGGGTCCGCTTGCTGTAGAGGTGGCGGTAGCCCTCCTTGATGCTGCCCTCCACCACCCAGACCCGGTGCAGCTCGTAGCGCATGGCGTCCGGGTTGATGTGGCCCGGACGGATCAGGTCGGCGTACTTGAGCTTGTCCGAGTGGAGCCGGTAGGCGTTGTAGGGAACGTAGAGCTCCTTCTTGCCGACGATCTTCCAGTTGAAGCGCTCCGGCGAGCCGTTGAAGAGGCGCACCTCATCCACCGCGATGGAGCCACCGGTCCCCGGGAAGGGCATGTCGAAGCCGTAGCCCGGTGACTGCCGCACCCGCCGGGTGCCCGGATCGTAGCGCCAGCTCTGGCGGGGCTCCTTGGCGAAGTTCCAGAACTCGGTGCCGGTGTTCACCTCGCCCTTGTCCCGCTCGGGCAGCAGGGTCTCGTTGAGGTAGAAGGACGAGTTGCCCAGGGTGCGGCCCTTGCGCCCGGGCTCAACCCCCGGCGCCAGATTGCGCGAGCGCACCCGGCCCCAGTTCACCTTGCCGTCGGCCAGCACGTAGGCGTTGTCGGAGACCAGCTCCTCGGTCCATGCCCGGTAGGGCATGGTGGCGTTCCACAGCAGCTCCAGGCCCGATTTGGGGATGGGGAACAGGGTGCCGCCGCTGGCGCCCATCACCCCCTCGCCGTTGTCCACCAGTTCGGCGCTGGCGGCGTTCTCCAGGGTGGTCTTGCACACCGCATCGGGGAAGCGGAAATCCCGGTGGGTGGGGTAGACGGGGATCCGGTAGGTGGTGGGGTAGCGCTTGAACAGGGCCTTCTGCCCCGCCGACAGGCGTTGGGCGTACTGGGCCATGTTGGCGGCAGTGATCACATAAAGCGGCTTGTCGGCCGGATAGGGGTCGACCGGGTGAAAACCCGTGCCCTTGAAGTCCACGCCGGGCGGCACGCCCAGCCATTTGCCGCTCCAGGGCGGGATGCTGCCATCGGCGTTGCCGGCCTTCTCGGCGCCGACACAGGTGAGGTCCTTGCCCAGGTGGGCGATTTCCTCGGGGGTGGCCTTGGCGTGGGCGGTCTGGGCCGCCAGCAGGGCGGCACCAAGGAACAGTGCGGAGATCGGCTTGCTCATAGGGGTATCCATGCTTCCCTGCGGGTCAGAAGGTGTATTTGGCGTTGAAGGACAGGTAGTCCCGGTCGGCCAGGCTGCGGCCGTCGGCGATGCTGGCCGAGCCGATGTAGGTGACGTAGGTGAGGCCCACCTGGAAGTTGCCCAGGTACTTGAAGT
>CALBTT010000044.1 GCA_937967645.1 uncultured Zoogloea sp. | reverse complement strand
GTGGCGCGCACGGCCGGGCCCTTGCTGGCGTTGAGGATGCGGAACTGGATGCCGCTTTCGTCGGTGGCCGCGGCCATGGCGCCACCGAGGGCGTCCACTTCCTTGACCAGGTGGCCCTTGCCGATGCCGCCGATGGACGGATTGCAGCTCATCTGGCCGAGGGTCTCGATGTTGTGGGTGAGCAGCAGGGTTGCGCACCCGGCCCGGGCAGCCGCCAGTGCGGCTTCGGTACCGGCATGGCCGCCGCCGACAACAATGACGTCGAATCGGGTGGGATGAAGCATGGGATGAACCGGGAGAAGCGGGGTCGGGGGAGCCGAATGATACGACCTTGCGCTGCAAAAATACAGGGCCGGGTTGCCCGGAGCCTCAGAAAACAAGCGGATTTACAACGGCTTATGCTTCCTCGGGAAGGCCTCCCAGGAGGCTGCACCGACTCATCCGGGGTTGGCGCAGCGAGAGTTGAATTAGTGTGGCTTCCGAAGGTATAGAACAAATTGTTGAGGATTTTCTCAAGTTTGGTATTTCGTATCCGTAGAACCTTGCAACAGAAAGGGCGCCTGCCGAGGATGAATTGGCTCTCCGGGCCCTTTTACCCAGTTCGATACGTTGGTCCGGGGCGCTTTGCTGCGTTGCCCCGATAGGGAGTCATTAGGTGAAAACAATCATGCTGGTGGATGATTCCGCCACTGTACTGCTGTCCATTTCAGGGATTCTCACGAAGGCGGGTTTTCAGGTCGTCACCGCGAACAGTGCCGAAGACGGCCAGCGGAAGCTGGCGGGGGGGGCCAAGCCGGACCTGCTGATCACCGACCTCAACATGCCGGGCATGAACGGTATCGAATTCATCAAGCTCGTCCGGCAGAAGGCCGAGCTGCGCTTCATGCCCATCCTGTTCCTGACCACCGAGTCGCAGCAGGCCAAGCGTGCCGAGGCGAAGGCCGCCGGCGCTTCGGGCTGGATCGTCAAGCCTGCTACGGCGGATACGCTGCTCAACACGATCAAGCTGGTCCTGCGCTGAGTTGGCAGACATGGGCGAGAGCAGCAAATCCTGGCGGCGTATAGCCCTGTTGTCCGTGGTGACAGCGGCAGGGGTTTTTGCGGCCGTCTATCTGGGCGATACGCTTTACCATGAGCTCCTCGACGGGCTTGGCTTCAGCCATTCTCTGGGGGATGCTCTTGGAGCGTCGCTTGCGGTCATGGCCGCTTTCATCGTCCATCATGTGCTCTCCATCGCCCGCTACCACGATGCCATTTATGGTGTCGAACTCGCCCTGAACCAGGAGCGTGAGCTCATCGGGCAGCAGCAGGCGGTGGCTGCGGAGGTCGGCAAGTCTCTCGATCAGGTTCCTCACCTCAACAGCATTCTGGTCGGGCAGTTGAATGCAGTCACCGAGCAGACCGAATCGGCGGCGCTCGGCATGGTCGAGCGCCTGCAGGCGGTAGATGCCGTGGTTCAGAGGCTCGACGAGGTGGTCCAGCACTTTTCTGACGAATCGTCCCACATCGTGGATGAGGCCAAGTCCCGGGCGGCCCGCAACCAGGAAACCCTTCAGGCCCTGCAGAGCTACATCCATTCCCGTCTGGAGAATGTGAGCGAGGAGCAGGAGCATGTGATGTCGGCCCTCAGCGAGGCGAAGTCGCTGGCCCAGTTTGTCAATCTCGTCCGGGATATTTCGGGGCAGACCAATCTGCTGGCCCTCAATGCGGCCATCGAGGCGGCCCGTGCCGGCGAGGCGGGGCGCGGCTTCGCGGTGGTGGCCGACGAGGTCCGCAAGCTGGCCGGGCAGACCGATCAGGCGGTGCTCAAGATCAACGAGGGCATCGACCGGGTGGTGAATACCATCGAGTCCAAGTTCCGGGCTCAGCTGGATCAGACGATCTCCAATGCCGAGGAAGACGCGCTGCGCACCGTGGTGGTCCAGTTCGGCGAGGTCAGCCAGAACTACAACGAGCTGCTGACCCACGAGGGCAAGATGCTCTCGGTGATCCGTGAGTCCAGCGGGCAGCTCGGTGCGATGTTCATGGATACCATGGCCAGCGTGCAGTTCCAGGATGTGACCCGGCAGCAGGTGGGGCATGTGATCGAAGCGCTCGAGCGCCTCGACGAGCATGTGCTGAAGCTGTCGGCCTGTCTCTCGGGCCAGGGCGCGGTGAGTGATATCCCGGCCATGACCGAGCAGATCGATCGTCTGTTTGAAAGCTACGTGATGCAGCGGGAGCGCGACGAACATGCGCGCCGTAGTGGCCGTGCTGCGCCTGCCGCCTCCAGCGGCGCGGGTGATGGTCCTCCGGTCGAATTGTTCTGAGCCGGTCTGCGCTCCTGATGGAGAAAAGCATGGATGTGATCCGCAAGGCCTTTCAAGAAGATTTCACGATCTACCGGGTGGCGGAGCTGAAGCCGCTTCTGCTCGACGCCGTCACTGAGGGTGAGCGCATCGAACTGGACCTGTCTGGCGTGGAACACATGGATTCGGCGGGTTGCCAGCTGTTGATGCTGGCCAAGCGGGAAGCCAGTGCCGCCGGCAAGACCCTGGCCATTGTCGCGCACAGCCCCGCGGTGCAATCCCTGATCGAGTTCTACAACCTCGCCGCCTGGTTCGGCGACCCCCTCGTTGTCCCCGCGCGATAGCGGCAGAACCATCATGGACGAACTCAAGCAAGTCTTCGTGCAGGAAAGCGGCGAGCAACTCGACGCCCTTGAAGCCCTGTTGCTGGAGCTGGAGAACCGGCCCGACGATGAAACCACGCTGAACGGCATCTTCCGGGCCGCCCATACCATCAAGGGGGCGGCCGGCATGGTGGAAGCGGCCGCCGTGGAAGCCTTCGCCCACGTGGTCGAGAACGTGCTCGACCGCCTGCGCAACCACGAGATCGAGGTCACCACCGAGCTGGCCGCGCTGATGCTGGCCTGTACCGACCAGCTGCGTGTGCTGGTGGCGGCCGAGGCCGGGTCCGCCGACAAGGACGAAGCCCAGATCGCCGCCGATTCGGCCCGCCTGCTCGAGCGACTCAACCATTACGGGCCGGCCGGTCAGCACGGTGGAGGCAGCCCGCGGGTGGTCGAGCCGGACGTGCAGCGCATTCCGTCGCCGCAGGCCGGGCACAACTGCTGGCACCTTTCCGTGCGCTTCGGTCCGGATGTCCTGCGGCAGGGCATGGACCCGGAGAACTTCCTGCGTTTCCTCGAGACGGTGGGCAACATCCGCCACCTGGAAACCCTGGCCGACTCCATGCCGGCTGCCGACGTGATGGACCCGGAGCTGTGCTACCTGGGCTTCGAGATCGCCCTTGAATCAGCGGCTGACAAGCAGACCATCGAGGACGTCTTTGCCTTCGTCCGCGACGAATGCCGGCTTGCCATCCTGCCGCCCAACAGCAAGGTGGGCGATTACCTGGAGTTGATCGAGAGCCTGCCCGAGGACAGCCTGCGTCTGGGCGAGATCCTGGTGCGGGTGGGCGCCCTGACCGCCGACGAATTGGCCGAGGGTCTGCGTACCCAGGCGGGGCCTGCCGCCGGCGAAGCCGCCCAGGAAGCCAAGCAGATCGGCGAGATCCTGGTGGCCCAGCAGGTGGTTCAGCCGGAGCTGGTGGCCGCCGCCGTGGCCAAGCAGACCCAGGTCAGCGAAAAGAAGGCCCACGACGCCAAGCTGATCCGCGTGCCGGCCGACAAGCTCGACCACCTCATCAACCTGGTCGGTGAGCTGGTGATCGCCGGCGCGGCGACCAGCCTGTTGTCCCACAGCCGGCGCGACGGCGAGCTGATCGAGTCCGCCTCGTTGCTGACCCGCCTGGTCGAGGAGATCCGCGACGCCTCCCTGCAGCTGCGCACGGTGCAGATCGGCGAGACCTTCAACCGCTTCCAGCGCCTGGTGCGTGACGCCTGCAAGGACCTGGGCAAGGATGTGGAGCTGCTGATCTCGGGTGGTGAGACCGAGCTCGACAAGTCCATCGTCGAGAAGATCGGCGACCCCTTGATGCACCTGGTGCGCAACTCCCTGGACCACGGCATCGAGGCGCCGGCGGTGCGCGAGGCGGCCGGCAAGAACCCGCGCGGCAGCCTGTCGCTCAATGCCTACCACGACGCCGGCAACATCGTCATCGAAGTGGCGGACGATGGCGCCGGTTTGAACCGCGACAGGATTCTCGCCAAGGCCATCGAGCGCGGCCTGGTGGATCCCGAGGCCCACCTGTCCGATCGGGAGGTGTACGACCTGATCTTCGCGCCGGGCCTGTCCACCGCCGAGCAGGTGACCAACCTGTCCGGGCGCGGGGTGGGCATGGACGTGGTGCGCCGGAACCTGCAGGCCCTGCGGGGCACCATCAACGTGGATAGCCAGCCGGGCAAGGGCACCCGCCTGACCCTGCGCCTGCCGCTGACCCTGGCCATCATCGACGGCTTCCTGGTGGTGTCGGCCAATCGCTCCTACGTGATTCCGCTGGATGCCGTGGTGGAGTGTATCGAGCGCCCTGTGTCGGAGCATGATCGCAACTACTTCAACCTGCGGGGCCAGGTCCTGCCCGCCGTCTGCCTGCGCGACAGCTTCAACCTGCCCGGTGAGCGCCCCACGCGGGAGAGCGTGGTGGTGGTGCAGTACGCCGGCCAGCGCGCCGGTATCGTGGTGGACCGCCTGGCCGGCGAACTGCAGGCCGTGATCAAGCCCCTCGGTGCCTTGTTCCGTCATCTGCAGGGCATCGGTGGTTCGACCATCCTGGGCAGTGGCGAAGTGGCCCTGATCCTCGACATTTCCGCCCTCATCAAGATTTCCGGCCAGGCCGAGCAGCGCCTCCTGGCCCGACCCGAACAACGTAGCGCCTGAACGATTTGATTTACCGGGAGATGAACATGCTCAATAACTTCAAGATTGGCACGCGACTGGGCTTCGGCTTCGCAACCACCCTGCTTTTCCTGATCGCGATTGCGGTGATTGGTGTTGTTCGCCTCCAGGCGGTAAATGAGGAGCTCGCCTTGATGTTGCAGGACCGCTTCCCCAAGACGGTCATGCTCAACACCATCAACGACAACATCAACGTGGTGGCGCGGGCCCTGCGCAACATCCTTCTGGAGCGTTCCGAGGACGAGCAGAAGAAGGAGCTGGCGCGGATCAAGGAGGCTCGCAAGAACGTCTCCGACAACGTGGAGAAGCTCGACAAGCTGATCGTCTCCCAAGAGGGGAAGGACATCCTGCGCCGCATGAAGGAGACCCGGGTGCTCTTCCTGGAGTCCCAGGAGAAGGTGATTGCCCTGGCTTTCGCCGGGAAGCGGGAGGATGGGATCCAGGAACTGTTGTCCAACACCCGCCGGCTCCAGGCTGAATATCTTGGCGCGGCAAAGGATCTGCTGAACTTCCAGACCAAGCTGATGGAAGAATCAGGGAAGGCTGCCGATGACCTGGTGAACGCCTCGCGTAATCTGATGATCATGCTGGCTGCCATTGCGGCTGTGCTGGCTGCGGTGCTCGCTTTCATCATCACCCGCGGCATCACCCGCCCGGTGGCCGAGGCCGTTGCCGCGGCCAACAAGATGGCCGCGGGCGATTTTTCCAGCACGCTGTCCCACGATCGCAAGGATGAACTGGGTGATCTGGCTGCATCCATGAGCACCATGCAGGCTGCCGTCCGTGCAATGGCCACGGATGCCTCCATGTTGTCGAAGGCCGCCGTGGAAGGTCGCCTGGCGACCCGCGCTGATGCCAGCAAGCATCAAGGTGACTTCCGCAAGATCGTGGAAGGCGTGAACGACACTCTGGATGCGGTGATCGGCCCCCTGAACGTGGCGGCCAACTACGTGGATCGCATCTCCAAGGGCGACATCCCGGCCAAGATCACCGACAGCTACAACGGCGATTTCAACACCATCAAGAACAACCTGAACACCTGCGTGGAGGCGGTGAACAAGCTGGTGGCCGATGCCGGCGTGCTGTCCCAGGCTGCGGTGGAAGGCCGTCTGGCCACCCGTGCGGATGCCAGCCAGCATCAGGGTGACTTCCGCAAGATCGTGGAAGGGGTGAACAACACCCTGGATGCGGTGATCGGGCCCCTGAACGTGGCGGCCAACTACGTGGATCGCATCTCCAAGGGTGACATCCCGGCCAAGATCACCGACAACTACAACGGCGATTTCAACACCATCAAGAACAACCTGAACACCTGCGTGGAAGCGGTGAACAAGCTGGTGGCCGATGCCGGCGTGCTGTCCAAGGCTGCAGTGGAAGGCCGTCTGGCCACCCGTGCCGATGCCAGCCAGCACCAGGGCGACTTCCGCAGGATCGTGGAAGGCGTGAACAACACCCTGGATGCGGTGATCGGCCCCCTGAACGTGGCGGCCAACTACGTGGATCGCATCTCCAAGGGCGACATCCCGGCCAAGATCACCGACAGCTACAACGGCGATTTCAACACCATCAAGAACAACCTGAACACCTGCGTGGAGGCGGTGAACAAGCTGGTGGCCGATGCCAACCTGCTGTCTGCGGCCGCCATCGCCGGCCGGCTGGAGACCCGTGCCGACGCCACCCAGCATCAGGGTGACTTCCGCAAGATCGTGGATGGCGTCAATGGCACCCTGGATGCCATCGTCGGCCCGATCAACGAGGTGCGCCGCATCATGAGCGCCATCGAGCAGGGTGATCTGACCCAGAACATCGTCAACGACTACCAGGGCGACTTCAAGGCCCTCAAGGAGGCGGTGAACAACACCGTCGCCAAGCTCTCCGACACCATCACCCAGGTGCGTACCGCCGCCGATGCGCTGACCAACGCCTCCGGCCAGGTCTCGGCCACCGCCCAGAGCCTGTCCCAGTCCTCGTCCGAGCAGGCTGCCAGCGTGGAAGAGTCGTCCGCGTCGGTGGAGCAGATGTCGGCCTCCATCAACCAGAACGCCGAGAACGCCAAGGTCACCGACAACATGGCCTCCAAGGCCGCGGTGGAAGCCACCGAGGGTGGCGATGCGGTGAAGAACACCGTGGATGCGATGAAGAAGATCGCCCAGAAGATCGGCATCATCGACGACATCGCCTACCAGACCAACCTGCTGGCCCTCAACGCGGCCATCGAAGCGGCCCGCGCCGGCGAGCACGGCAAGGGCTTCGCGGTGGTGGCGGCAGAGGTGCGCAAGCTGGCCGAACGCAGCCAGGTGGCTGCCCAGGAGATCGGCGGCCTGGCCGGCGACTCGGTGGGGCTGGCCGAGCGCGCCGGTCACCTGCTCGACGAGATCGTGCCGTCGATCCGCAAGACTTCCGACCTGGTCCAGGAGATTGCCTCGGCCTCCCAGGAGCAGTCCTCCGGTGTGGCGCAGATCAACAACGCGATGAACCAGCTCAACCAGGCGACCCAGCAGAACGCCTCGGCCTCCGAGGAACTGGCCGCCACCGCGGAAGAGCTGGGCGGCCAGGCCGAGCAGCTGCAGCAGCTGATGCAGTTCTTCACCATCGACGAACGCAACATGGGCCGCAGCCTGGCCCAGGCCCCGTCGATGGCCGGCGCGCGCCCCGCGGCCAAGCCCAAGGCCGCCGCACGGGTGGCGGGTTTCGCCTTCAACGAGAGTGACTTCGAGAAGTTCTGAGGGGTGAAAGGAGTCCGGCCATGAGCATCCCATCCCCCCAGGCGGGTCTGCCCGCTACCGGTACCGTCAAGGCCCCGGTGGCGGTCGAGGCCAGCCCTGCCCAGTACCTCACCTTCCAGCTCGGCGGCGAGATGTTTGCCGTCGGCATCCTCAACATCAAGGAAATCATCGAGTACGGTTCCGTCACCGAAATCCCCATGGTGCCGCCCTTCATCCGCGGCGTGATCAACCTGCGCGGTGCGGTGGTGCCGGTCATCGATCTGGCCAGCCGCTTCGGTGGCAAGCGCTCCGAAGTGTCGCGGCGTACCTGCATCGTGATCATCGAGCTGGCCGAAGGCGAGGAGCGCCAGGATATCGGCGTGGTGGTGGACTCGGTGTCCGAGGTGCTCGAGATCCCGGCCTCGGAGATCGAGCCGCCGCCGGCCTTCGGCGCGCGCATCCGGGCTGATTTCATCAAGGGCATGGGCAAGGTGAGTGGCAAGTTCGTGATCATCCTGGATGTGGCCAAGGTGCTCTCGGTGGACGAGATCGCCTCCCTGTCCCAGCTCTCGGGCGATGCGGCGGCGGACGCCGTCGTCGGCAACCCCGGCCAGGCTTGAGGGCGCTGTCGGCGGCCATTGCCATGGACTACGCAAGTCTGCCGGCCCGTGAGATCGAGCGACTGTCACGCAATGTGCCGCCCGGTGCCTGGGCGGTGGAGCGCGAGCGGCCCCTGTCCACGCTGTTGGGTTCATGCGTGGCAGTCTGCCTGTTCGATACCCAGGCCCGTATCGGGGGGCTCAACCACTTCATGCTGCCCAACCTGCAGCGCAGCGCCCACAGTGAGGTGGACTCGCTGCTTGCCGGCGACTACGCCATGGAGGCGCTGCTCAACGCCCTGCTCGCCCAGGGCGCCCGCAAGCCGCGGCTTCAGGCCAAGGCCTTCGGTGGCGGGACCATCATCGAGACGTCCGGCCAGTCCCTGGCCATCGGCCAGCGCAACGCGCGTTTTGCCCGTGAGTGGCTGAAGCGCGAGGGCATTCCGATCATCGCGTCCGACTTCCTCGGGCCGTGGTCGCGCAAGGTGTTGTTTGTGCCCTCGATCGGCGACGCCTGGTGCAAGCGCATCGTCACCTCGCACGCCACGGCCGAGGTGATCGCCCGTGAGGAGCGGGCCTATGCCGCCACCCTGGTGACCCCCAAGGCGCCGGACGACAACGTGGAACTCTTCTGACTACTGCCATGCCTGCACCCGCCACCGCCGGGCGCCCGACGGGTGCCGCCATCACCGATGAGGAGTTCAGCCTCTTCCAGCGCCTGATCTACCGGATCGCCGGGATCAGCCTGTCCGACGCCAAGAAGGTCCTGCTGGTCGGGCGCCTCTCCAAGCGGCTGCGCCACTACGATCTGGCGAACTTCTCCCAGTATTACCGCATGCTGGCTGGCGGCCAGCACCCGGAGGAGCTGCAGGTGATGGTGGACCTGCTCACCACCAACGAAACCTATTTCTTCCGCGAGCCCCGCCATTTCGAGTTCCTGCGCGACGAGATCATCCGGAACCGGCGCAGCCCGGCACCTTTCCGGGTGTGGAGCGCGGCCAGCTCCACGGGGGAGGAGGCCTATACCCTGGCCATGCTGCTCGCCGACACGCTGTCTTCTTCGCCCTGGGAGATCGTCGGCTCGGACATCAGCACGCAGGTGCTGGCCAAGGCCGAGGCGGCCCACTACCCGATGGAGCGCAACGAGGGGATTCCGCCGGACTACCTAGTCAAGTATTGTCTCAAGGGTGTGCGTGCCCAGAGTGGTACCTTCCTCATCGCACCCGAGCTGAGGCGGCGGGTCCGCTTCGTGCAGATCAACCTGACCCTGCCAGTCGAGGCCGACATCGGCGAGTTCGATGTGATCTTCCTGCGTAACGTGATGATTTATTTCGACATGGAAACCAAGCGCAAGGTGGTGGCCAACCTGCTGCCTCGGCTCAAGCGCGGCGGCCACCTGATCATCGGCCATTCCGAAACCCTCAACGGCATCCAGCAGGGCCTGGAGGCGGTGCGGGCGACCATCTATCGCAAGCCGCTGGCCGGATGATCGAGACCGGCGACGACATCCGGGAGGTCTTCCTGCAGCCCGGCGGTTTCCACTTCGGAGGTGGGCGGACGCGCATCGCGACCCTGCTCGGCTCCTGCGTATCCATCACCCTGTGGCATCCCCGCCGGTTGATCGGCGGGATGTGCCACTACATGCTGCCCTCTCGGACCCGCCGTCCGGCCGACCCCCTCGACGGCCGCTATGCCGATGAGGCCCTGGCCCTGTTTGACCGGGAGGTGGGCCGCGCCGGGAGCCGGCCGGGCGAGTACGAGGTCAAGGTCTTCGGTGGTGGCAACATGCTGAGCCAGAGCGATGCGCTGCGACCGGTCATGGACATCGCCGCCCGCAACGTGGACAGCGCGTACGCCCTGCTGGCCCATCATGGCTACCAGCCGACGGTCACCCATTGTGGTGGGCGGGGCCATCGCAAGCTGATCTTCGAGTTGTGGACGGGCCATGTCTGGCTGGCTCACAGGCCGCTGGCCGGGGAGGGCTGATGGGTAGCCGGATGATCAAGGTGCTGATCGTCGATGATTCGGCCATCGTGCGCCAGGTGGCCAGCGAGGCCATCGCGGCACAGCCCGACATGATGGTGCTGGCCACCGCGGCCGACCCCCTCTTCGCCATCGAGAAGATGCGCCGGGCGTGGCCGGACGTGATCGTGCTCGACATCGAGATGCCGCGCATGGATGGGCTGACCTTCCTGCGCAAGCTGATGGCCGAGCGGCCCACGCCCGTGGTGATCTGTTCGTCCCACGTCGCGCGGGGGGCCAAGGCCAGCTTCGATGCGCTCTCCGCCGGTGCGGTCAGCCTGGTGACCAAGCCCAAGGTGGGACTCAAGCAGTTCATGCAGGACGAGAGCGAGAG
>CALBTT010000043.1 GCA_937967645.1 uncultured Zoogloea sp. | reverse complement strand
GCGCCTGCGGCCAACGCGCCGATCCCGGCCAAGCAGCCCATCGCTGCGGCATCGCTGGATCGGGTGAAGCTGGGCCTGCGCCGCCACATCGGCCCGGTCGCCGACGACATGGTGCATCGCACGCTGGCGTCGATCTCCAAGCGGCACCCGAATGGCGTGTCACTTGAAGCGCTGGCGACGGCCGTGTCGCACTACATCGAGGACACGCGGCAGCGTGATCGCTTCCTCGAAGAACTGGGCGCGTAAGCGCCGGAGAGGGATCACATGGACTTCTGGAAGCGTTTGCCCATCGCAGTGCAGTTCTCGGTGCTGTTGGCTGTGGCGGTCGTGCTGGGTGCAGCGTGTGCCTACCAGATCGGCGGAACCATCTACGTGAACGAGGCGCGCAACCAAGCGCGCACGGTGGCGGACATGGTGGAGAACGTGGGCACATGGGCCAGCCAGTACAAGGGCATCTGGGTCAAGAACGACACCAACGACGCGGGCTTCAAGGTGGGCGACTACCTCGAACGCGAGGTGGCCTACCCACGGCCCGCTGTCGCGGCGTCTGCGCCCGCGCAGGGCGCGGTGGCGAAGCTGGTGGCGACGAAGCCTGCCGCATTGACGCAGGATGAACTCGAAGAGCTTGAAAGCGCGCTGGCGGCCTACCACCGCAAGAACCCGGCACTGGTGCAGCGGGAACTCAGCGACGTGACGCAGGCGTCCCCGTCGCAGGCCAAGTTCCGCATGACCAGCGACAAGTTCATGAACCCCAACAACGCGCCGACGCAGTTTGAACTCACGGCCATCGAGTCGCTGCGGGCCAGCAAGCAGGTTGAGTATTCCGAGGTGCGAGGAACCGACCTGCTGTATGCGCGCCGAGTGATCGCCTCGGCGGCCTGCTTGAAGTGCCACGGCACGCCCGAGCAGGCCCCGCTTGCCGTGCGCACCCGCTACGGCACGACGAAGGGCTTTGGCTACCAAGAAGGCGAGGTGGCCGGGGTCATCAGCGTCGCCATCCCGTTGAAGTACGAGCCGCAGAAGCTGGTGAGCGACTTCGGCTGGAAAACGTGGCTTGCTGTTGTGGCCTTCTGCCTGTCAGCGCTCCTGATCCTGCTCTACGTGCAGCGGTCGATCATCGCTCCGGTGCGCAAGTTGAAGGCGTATGCCGAGAAGGCTGCTCACTCCGAGCTTGGCCGCGACATCGGCAAGCTGCAATTCGTCGATGACGAGCATGGATCGAGCAATGAGGTGCATCGCCTCAGTGCTGCGATCAAGGCCATGTACCAGTCCATTCGCCTGTTGCACCGGCAGAGCCGGGGCCAGCAGAGCAATGTGACTCCGCTGTAGTACGGCAACCTTGGGAGGCTCGGTGATGCCACTGGATCAGGTCTTTGCAGACAGCGCCATCGACGCTGAGATCATCGACATTGCTTTGTCCACGAGCGGGAAGCGCTGGACGCGAATCCCGCCGCCGCCGCCGCCCACTGGGGCGGTGGGGCGTTTTCAGGTGAGGGTGGCCGACTCGGACGGCCATCGCGGTGCCGCGAGCCTGCTCATCGAGCGGCGCTACGGCTGGCGAGGCTACGACGCAGCCGGGCTGGAACCGCAGCGCAAGCCGAACGTCATCACCCTCTGCGCCGATGGCCCTGTCGGGCCTCTGGGCACGGTGACGCTCGGCCTCGACAGCGAGGCGGGCCTGCTGTGTGAGGCGACCTACCCGGACGAAGTGGCCGCCCTGCGCGGCCCGGATGTCCGGTTGTGCGAGTTGACGAAGCTGGCGGTCGATCAGACCGACCTCAACAAACACATCATGGCGTCGCTGTTCCACATCGCCTACATCTACGCCCGGATCATCAACGAGCGAACGACGCTGCTGATCGAGGTGAACCCCCGGCACGTCGCGTTCTACGTGCGGGCGCTGGGCTTCGAGGTGGCTGGCCCTGAGCGCCAGTGCGAGCGGGCCAGTGCCCCTGCGGTGCTGCTCAAGTTGTCGCTCGAACACGCCGAGCGGCAGATCAAGAGGCTGGGCGGCCGTGGAAGTCAGTGGCCCGCCAAGAGCCTCTATGCCTACTGCTTTTCCTCGCATGAGGAAGATGGAATCGTGCGCCGTATTCGCACGCTGACGGAGGCGGCGAATGACGTTGCTTGAGGCTGTGGCCGGTGAGTTGAAGGGCCGTGGTCATCGCGGCTTTCTGGCGTCGATCTGGGGTGCTGTGGGGGCATGGAAGAAGCACCGCCGCAAGCGGCAGACGATCCGCAAGCTGCGGGAGAGTGTGCCCGCTGGCACCGAGGTGTTCCGCGAGTCGGTGCTGGCCGAGATTCCGGTCAGCCCGCCGACCGAACGTGCGGTGCCGATCCCGGTGGCCGCCCTGACGGCCTTGCTGGACAAGCACCCGATGGCGCGCTCGACGTTCAAGCATCTGGTGATCGTCGAGCAGACCTTGAAGCTCGCCAAGGTCGATCCCTTTGCCTACATCCCTGCCCCGATCCTCAGTCAAGCGCTACGCCAGCTTGAAGGGCTGGGCGCGCTTGCGGGCAACGGTGATCTGCGGCTGCTGCACCTGCAAATGCGCCGCCGCGCCACCGAGAACGAGGTGAGGGCGCAGGCGACGGCCGAGCAGCGCGACGCGAAGTGGAAGCCGCAGGTGGCCGCGCCGAGCGCGGATCGCCTGCCCGTGTTGGGCGACGTGGTTGAGGCCAAGCCGACCGTTCCCGACCTGATGGCCGAGATGTTCGATAGCGACAGCGACGAGCGCTACGGGCACAGGGACTTCGCGGATACCCAGCCGATGGACGAGTCGTCGTTGTGGAGGTGAGCATGGGTGACATGGCGCTGCTGCGGCAGCTTTCGGACGAACTTGAGGCTTCGGGCGTTCCGCCCCGCGAGCCTCTTGGCAGCTTGCCCTACCGGGCGCGGTGCTCATGCACCGAACCGCTGCCACCCCGGCCGTCGCCGTTCGCATCGCGCAAGTGGGCGTGCGCGGCGTGCGGGCAGGGGTTCTGCGCGCACTGCGGCGCGGAGTTGGATGCCACGGGTCAGTGCTCGTGGTATCGCAAGGTCATGAACTGAAAACAAGACTCAGGAGGCGACGTTGGGAGATTGCGGATTCAAGTCGTCGGGGACAGGTGAGGTGCTGGTGCGCATCTTCCCCCGGACGGACATTCATGTGGCGATGCAGCGCGAAGCGGCGGTGCATCTGGTGCGCCTGCTTGAGCGCTACAACTGGTCGCTGTCCGAGCCGGACAAGCAGTCGGATCGGTGGCGCAAGTTCTGGCCGAAGATCACCCGGATCGAGCGTTCGATGGTCGTGATGTTCGTGACCAGCGCGAACGGCCAGTTCCGAGGTGCTGTCGATCTGCGCGGCCTGCCGCCCGAGGTGGCGGCCGTCGCCGGGGATCGGCAGATGGTCAGGATCGCCCCGGCTGTTGCCAGCGAGTTCGCGAGCCTGCGGCATACGTTCGAGTGCTCGCTGCTGACACCCGAGGACGTGAAGTTCAACTGGTGGCACCACCACAAGGCCGTCATGGAGGTGCATGAGCAGGCCGTCATGATCGCCCTGCGGTCATGGTGGGATGGCAACGGCGTGCATGACCTCGACGATCTGTTGCGTGCCGCGCTGTTCAGCGACGGCATGAAGGCGGAAGAGGCGAACCGTGTTGGCGTCGATATGTCGCTCGACACGGAGCACCTGATCCGCGAGCGTGCAGACATGCCCGAGGGCGGTGACGCCCCGGTTCGGCAGTGAACATCAAGCTGCTTTTGGGTGAGCCGGTGGACTTGCCACCGGGCACCGGCAAGGTGTTCCGCATGGGTGGGCTGGAAGCCCTTGAGCCTGTGCTGGACGCGCCCAAGGGCAAGAAGGCCCGAGCGCTGGATCAACGGCCTGACGGGTCGTTGCGGTGCCGCAGTTGCCGCCAGTGGTGGCCTGCGTCGCCGGAGTTCTTCCACGTCGCGAAGAACTCGCGCTACGGGTTCTCGCTGACTTCCTGCAAAGCCTGCCTCAAGGCGGCGACGCGCAGGAAGAGCGCGCAGTGGAGGCAGCAGCGATGAGCCTGTGGCCCGATCCCATGTCGGTGTTGCTGTTCGCACTGGCCCTGTCGGTTTTCTGCTTCGTGGTGGCCTGCTGGGAGCAGTTCAAGCTCCGGCAGGTGCGTTGGGTGCAGTGGCCGCGCAAGAAGCTGCTGTTGTCGGTGGCGACACAGGTGCTCTGTCTGCTGAATGCAGTGATGGTGAGCTATGTGGCCCCTCTGGTTTGAAGGTATGGACGTGAATTTGCTGGCCCTCGTGGTTGTGGGCGTTGTCGTGGCCGGGATGCTCGCGGTGCGAGCTTTCCGGGGTGAGAGCAGCCGTCGAGCAGCCGCAAGCGAGGCGGCCGACATAGCCCGCCGTCGTTGCGAGCTTCGGGCCGAGTTGAAGCGGCTCGTGCCTGACTCCAACTCGGCCGAGAACCTGCTGCGGTCGGCCGCCCAGCAGGCGAACGTGGCGGCCAGCAGCCCGGCCGCGTTCGAGCGCGCCATCGAGCGCGCACGGGAGTCTGCTCTGCGCTGATCGCATAGGCATAGCCTATCGAGTGGGCTATACTGAAAGGCAAATAGCCTAAACTGCGATTTGCCGGAGGACGCGAATGTCTGCAACCACGCCCGGCGAGCGGCTTGCTCAGTGGCGTGACGCACACTGGCCGCCCGCCAACCTACGCCAGTACGGGGAGCTTCCCGTCTACATCGGCGACCATGAAGCCGTCACCGCGTTCGCTGAAACGCTCGCGGACGCGATGATGGTGGCCGCTGACCACATCTACGACGCCTGCCGGGGCCGCATGCCCCGCTGGATGCAGGTGCCGAAAATCCACTTCGGCGTCGAGCGCCTGAACGTGTTGAAGGCCCCCGCCAAGGCGTCCAAACGCTTCACCACGGCCACGGAACT
>CALBTT010000042.1 GCA_937967645.1 uncultured Zoogloea sp. | reverse complement strand
GAGATGGTGATTCGTGACTGGAGTTCAGACGTGTGCTCTTCCGATCTGCGCCATGCCGATGAGCAGGGTGAGGAGCCGCATACTCACTTGGTCACCGTTGCGTTAGCGGCCGCCGTCAATTGGGCGAGGGTGGTGGCTTCGGTCTTGCGCAGATGCTCGCTGATCCGGTTGCTGAGGGTTTTCAGGTCGTCCTGCTCGAAGTTGTCGGGCAGGGGGTCGAGGCCCACCGAGTTGTAGATGCGGCCGTAGGCGATCTGGGCGTTGGCGTAGGCGTTGGCGCGCTGATAGCTGCCGAGCAGGGCACGGGTCTGCGTACGCACGGCTTCCAGGTCGCTGTCGAGCCGCGCGGTGACGGAGGCTTTGGCGTAGTCGGCGAGGCGTTGGTCCACCTGGGCGCTGGTGTCGGCGATCTGCAGGTCGGTCATGGCCAGGCGATAGCGCTCCACCCCGACCCGGACCTGGGTCAGGATGGCCATGGCAAGGGCCATGCGGCGGGCCTCATCGGTCTTGACCTGGCGCTCCTGGGCGTTGTTGAGGGACGGCAGCGCGGCCAGGCGCATCAGATTCCAGGAGACGCGCATGCCGCCCTGGATCCAGCCTTCGTTGTAGAGGTACTTGTTGGAGTCGTACTGGGCGCCCACGTCGAAGCTGATCCCCGGCAGCATGGAGAGCAGCTGCTTGCGGGCTTCGTCCCCGGTGATGCGCTTGCGCAGGTCTTCTTCGCGCAGTTCGGGGCGCTGGGCGAGGGCCAGGTCCTCGAGGGCCTGCACGTCGGTCGGGATGCCGGGGAGCGGTGCTTCCTTGTTGTCGGCGATGGTGAAGGCGGTGCCTGGAGGCACGTTCATGAGCGCGGCGAGCTCGCGCTTGGCGTACTCGAGATCCTGGCGACGCAGGTTGAGGAGGGACGTGGCGTCGAGCAGGGCGCGCTGGTAATTGAGCGCCTGGACCGCCGGGATGATGCGCTGGGTCTCGGCCTCGCGGGAGCGTTGGAGGGCGTCGTTGGCACGCTTCAGCACGTCTTCGGCCTGGGCTGACAGACGCTGGGCGCCGAGTGCCCGCCAGTAGGCGGCGCGGACGTCCTGGAGCATGTTCTGGACGACCTTGCGGCGACGCTCTTCGGCGATCAGGAACTGGTCGGCCTGCTGGCGGGCGCGGTAATAGGAGACGCCGAAGTCGAGGAGATTCCACGAGAACTCGGCGCCAGCCAGCCAGTGGCGGCGCTCCTCGGACGTGGAGGGGCGCAGGGACTCGAGCCGGTCCTCGATGCCGATGCTGGTGCCGCCGGAGTCGTTGTTACGTGCGCGGTAGCCGGCGGTTGCCAGCAGCTGCGGAAGCATGTCGTAGCGCGCATAGTCGGCCAGGCCGAAGGCGAGCGCCGACTCCATCTTCTTGAGGCGGTAGTCCAGGTTGTACTTGAGCGCGCGGGCGATGGCCTCGTCGAGGCTCACCGGGGCGTCGATCGGGGCCTGGTCGGCATACATCCGGGCGGTGTCGGCGTCGATGCGGCTGCGCACCTCGTCCTGGCTGACCAGGGTGGGCGTCACCGAGCAGCCGGCAAGGAGGAGGGCGGCGGCAAGGGCACCAAGGCGGGGGAGGCTGCAGAAGCGACGGGTGGCGTTCATGGTAGTGGGCTTGATGGTCGTGGAGTGCATTGTCTGGAAAGTCCTGGATCAGCGCTTGGCGATGGCGGTCAGCGGACGGGTGAGCGGGGTTGTGCGCGGGCGCAGGTCGGTCGCGGCATTGCGCAGCTGGCTGCTGAAGCCCTCTGCGGCCTGGCGGGGCGCGGGGGGGCGTGGTGCGTCCGCCCTGGCGGGTTCGGCAGAACGTTCCGCCACCGGCGCCGGGGCGCCGAGGGCGAAGGGGTCGAGCAGGGTGCTGACACCCGGTGCGGCGGTGTTGCCACGGCTGCCGCTCTGGGCATCGGCGATTTCGGCTTCGGCCTGGGTGGCGCGTACCGAGTGCTGGACGTGCAGGGCGTGTGTCGTTCTGATGGGCTCATGGCGCACCGCGTGTTGCACGTGGAGTGCATGGCCTTCCCCCAGGTAGTCACCGAGGAGAGCGCTGCGGGTCTCACCCAGCGTTGCCAGGTCGGCCAGGTTCGGGGTGATGCCGGAGCCGATGCCCCGCTCGATGGCGACGTCGGCCACGCCGGGCAGCACGTGCAGGGCGGGCGCGAAGGGCGGGAACAGGCGGGGCACCGGCCAGCGCTGCTCGGACGGCTGGGAATGGAAGTCGAGTGGCGAGACCGGATCGGGCCGGGTGGCCGGAAGAGGGGTGTCGGGCCTGGGCAGGATGACATCGGGGCTCCTCTCCACCAGCGCCGTGAAGGTGTTGGGGCTCACCTGGAAGAGCTGGCCGTCGAACACCGAGAAGTCGAAGGTCTGGGTCTGCGTGGCGGTGCCTGGCACCAGCACCAGCTTCCCGGCTTCGAGGTCGGCGATGCGGATGACCTGGCCTGCCACCACCGGCACGCCATCGAGGAGCAGGCGGGCGTCGGGGGGCAGGGTGTCGATGCGCACGGCGGCCATCGGATCCTGGTCCGGGTCGGCATAGCCGAAGTCCGCCGGGCTCAGGGGCAGGCGCTGCCCGTCCTTCAGGGTGACGGTCTTGTCGGCGCCGGTGGGCGGGTCATTCACCGGTTTGACGATGAGGGTGACGGTGGCCGTGGAGACGTCACCATCGGCGTCGGTGATGGTGTAGGTGAAGCTGTCTGGACCGTTGTAGTCCGGGGCGGGGGTGTAAACGAAGCTGCCGTCCGGATTGACCACCACGCTGCCGTGGGCCGGGTTGGAGGCCTTGGCCCAGACGTTGCCGC
>CALBTT010000041.1 GCA_937967645.1 uncultured Zoogloea sp. | reverse complement strand
AACGCCACGGTCAGCCAGGACCTGTGGGCCCAGTTCCTGAACTTCCAGGGGCCTGCCATGCAGAGCATGATGGGCGCCTACATGGAGCAGAGCAAGAAGATGTACGCCCAGATGCAGGAGCAGCTGGACAGCCAGACGCGCAACCTGTTCTCGGGTTTCCAGTTCCCAGGTTTCACGCCGCCGCCGGGCTTTACCGGCGAGAAGAATGACGGGCCTGGCGCAGAGACGGCGCCACCTCCCGCTCCCAAGAAATAATAGAATCCCTGGGCCGCGCAGTTGTCGCGGCCCTTGCACTTTTACCCATCAGGTTTTTAAAGCATGACCCAAGCCAAACCCGCGGCCGCCCCCAAGGTGGGCTTTGTTTCACTCGGATGCCCCAAGGCCCTTGTGGACTCCGAACACATCCTCACTCGCCTGCGCGCCGAGGGCTATGAGATCTCTCCCTCCTATGAGGGCTCGGATCTCGTGGTCATCAACACCTGCGGCTTCATCGATGCGGCGGTGGAAGAGTCCCTCGACGCCATCGGCGAAGCCCTCAACGAGAACGGCAAGGTGATCGTCACCGGCTGTCTGGGCGCCAAGGAAGACGTGGTGATGGCCGCGCATCCGCAGGTGCTGGCGGTGACGGGGCCTCACGCCACCGAGCAGGTCATGCACGAGGTGCACAAGCACCTGCCCAAGCCCCACGACCCCTTCATCGATCTGCTGCCGCCGCAGGGCGTCAAGCTCACGCCCGATCACTACGCCTACCTGAAGATCTCCGAAGGCTGCAATCACCGTTGCACCTTCTGCATCATCCCGTCCATGCGGGGTGATCTGGTGAGCCGGCCGATCGGCGAGGTGATGCGCGAGGCGGAGAACCTGGTCAATGCCGGGGTCAAGGAGTTGCTCGTCGTATCCCAGGACACCAGCGCCTATGGTGTCGATACCAAGTACCGCACCGGCTTCTGGGGCGGTCGGCCGATGCGCACCAAGCTCTACGACCTGTGCAATGCATTGGGCGACCTGGGCGTCTGGGTGCGCCTGCACTATGTCTACCCCTACCCGAGCGTGGACGAGCTGATCCCGCTGATGGCCGAAGGCAAGATCCTGCCTTACCTGGATGTGCCCTTCCAGCATGCCAGCCCGCGCATTCTCAAGGCCATGAAGCGGCCCGCCAGCACCGAGAACAACCTGGAGCGGATCCGCCGCTGGCGCGAGATCTGCCCCGACCTGACGATCCGCTCCACCTTCATCACCGGCTTCCCTGGCGAGACCGATGCGGACTTCGAGGAGCTCCTGCAGTTCCTCGACGAGGCCCGTCTCGATCGCGTCGGCGCCTTTGCCTATTCCCCGGTGGAGGGGGCTGCAGCCAACGATCTGGCTGATCCGGTACCCGAGGAGATCCGCGAAGAGCGCCGCATCCAGTTGATGGAGTTCCAGGAGGACATCTCCACCGAGCGCCTCGAGCGTTTCATCGGCCGGGAGATGACTGTGCTGGTGGACGAGATCGACGAGGAGGGCGCCCTGGCCCGCTCGCCGGGCGATGCGCCGGAGATCGATGGCCTGGTGATCATCCCGGCCGGCGAGAACCTGCAGCCGGGCGAGTTTGCCCGCGTCCGCATCACCGACTGCGACGTGCACGACCTCTACGCCGAGCCGCTCTAAGCGTCGGTAGCCCCCACGCCCATCCATGAAGCGCAAGCCCGTCATCGGCGTCGCCCTCGGCAGCGGATCGGCGCGGGGGTGGGCGCATATCGGTGTGCTGCGGGCCCTGGCCCGGGAGGGGATCGAGCCGGTCGTCATCAGCGGCTGTTCCATCGGCGCCTTCGTCGGTGCCATTGCGGCAACCGGAGACCTCGACAAGCTCGGTGCCTGGGTCGAGGCCCTGGGCTGGCAGGACGTGGTCGGGTTGATGGACATGGGGCTGCGGGGCGGCCTGCTCAAGGGCGACAAGCTGATGGCCTTTTTCGAAAGGGAGTTTGTCGACCGGGACTTCACGGCCTTGCCCCATACATTCGGCTGCGTGGCCACCGATCTGCACAGTGGTCATGAGGTGTGGCTGAGGGAGGGGAGTGTCTCCGAGGCGGTTCGGGCCTCGATCGCGCTGCCCGGCCTGATGGCGCCGGTCTGGCAGGACGGGCGCCTGCTTGTGGACGGGGGGCTGGTCAATCCGGTGCCGGTTTCCCTTGCCCGCGCCATGGGCGCAGATGTAGTCATCGCCGTCGAGCTGAATTCCGACTTGGTGGGTTGGGCCTGGCGGAACCGGGCCCCATCACCCGAGCCGGCGGAGACCGCCAACGGCTGGCACCGCAAGCTGCTCTCCCGTCTCGGACGGAACGGACGCAGCATCGACAATGGCAGCCCGGAGGGCGAGGCGCTGCCGTCCCTGCTGAGCGTCGTGCAGAGCAGCATCTCCATCATGTCGGTGCGCATCGCCCGCAGCCGCCTGGCCGGGGAGCCGGCCGACGTGGTCGTTTCGCCACGCCTTGCCCAGCTTGGCCTGATGGATTTTCACCGGGGGGCTGAAGCCATTGCGGAGGGGGAGGCCGCCGTGGCGGCTGTCCTGCCGGCCATCCATCGCGCTCTGGGGCGGTGATCCGCCTTCTCTGGGGCCGCCGGGGAGTTCATCATGACTGACTTCATCGCAGCACTTCAGGCCCTGGTCGGGCCGTCCCATTGCCTGCTGGAGGCGGCCGACATGGCGCCCTGGCTGACTGACTGGCGGGGGCGTTACAGCGGTCGCGCGCTCGCCGTGGTGCGCCCGCAGGATACGACCCAGGTTGCGGAGGTGGTCAGGCTTTGCCGCTCCGCTGGTGTGGCCATCGTGCCCCAGGGGGGGAACACGGGCCTGTGCGGCGGCGCGACGCCTTTGATGGACGGGCGCTGCATCGTTCTCAACGTCTCCCGCTTGCGCCGTGTCAGGGCGGTGGATCCGGCCAACAATACCTTGACCATCGAGGCGGGGGCGACGCTGGCTGAAGCCCAGGCGGCGGCGGAGGCGGTGGATCGCCTGTTTCCCCTGTCCCTGGCCTCGGAGGGCAGTTGCGAGGTGGGCGGCGTGATCTCAACCAACGCCGGCGGTGTCCAGGTGCTGCGCTATGGCAATACCCGGGAGCTGGTGCTGGGGCTGGAGGTTGTCCTGCCCAGCGGCGAGGTCTGGAATGGCTTGCGCGGTTTGCGCAAGGACAACACGGGCTACGATCTGAAGCACCTGTTCATCGGGGCGGAAGGGACGCTCGGCATCGTCACCGCCGCGACACTCAAGCTGTTTCCGCGCCCTCGCGCCACGGCTACGGCATGGTTGGCCGTGCAGACCCCGGCCAGGGCGGTAGAGTTGCTCGGGCGGCTGCGCGAAGCCGCCGGGGACCGTGTCAGCGCATTCGAGCTGGTTGGGCGGCCCGCCCTGGATCTGGTGCTGCAGCACATTCCGGGCGCGCGTGATCCCTTGTCCGCCGTACATCCCTGGTATGTGCTGGCCGAGATGACGGATTTCTGTGGGCAGCAAGATCTGGAAGCCTTGCTGGAGGGCGCGCTGGCTCGGGCGCAGCTCGAAGGTTGTGTGCTGGATGGCGTCGTCGCCACCAGCGACCAGCAGGCGGCGGAGTTGTGGCTGCTGCGGGAGAACATCTCCGAGGCCCAGAAGCGGGAAGGTTTCAGCATCAAGCACGACATTTCGGTCCCCGTCAGTGCCATTCCGGAGTTTCTGGAGCGGGCAGGGCAGGCCCTGGAGGGGTGCTATCCCGGGATCCGGATCGTGGCCTTCGGTCATGTCGGAGACGGCAACCTGCACTACAACCAGTCGCGGCCGGTGAGCGACGAGAACGCTGAATTCATCGGCCGCACCGCCGAGGTGGGGCAGATCGTGCACGACATCGTCCACTCCCTGAATGGGTCGATTTCCGCCGAGCACGGTATCGGCCAGCTCAAGCGGGGCCTGCTGGCGCGCTACAAGTCCCCGGTCGAGCTGGCCCTGATGCAGAGCATCAAGCGCGGGCTGGACCCCGAGGGCATCATGAATCCGGGCAAAGTTCTCTGAGCTTGGCGAGGGGCTCCTGGATGTGCCGTGGCGGGTTCCGTTGGTGTGGTCATACGCGCTCGGCATCCGCTTGATGCCGGGAAATGTCAGGATTTTTTACATTGCCTGGCACCGCGGTTTGCCCATTATAGTAATTTGTTTAAATAACAATGCCTTGTTTTATCTGGCTTGAAATTTGCTCATCTTTTCGGGTCTGCTTGCCTGTCGAGTGCACCGACGTGTATCCGTAGGGTAAACAATAAAAATATTGCTCCCGATCAACTTTTGAGGAATTTCGAATGAAAGCCAATCGTTTCTCCCTGGTGCTTGGCGCTGCCCTGGCCCTGTCCGGTGCTTCTGCTGCCAACGCTGCTGTGTATCTGTCTACCACCAACAATCTGGCTGGCAGCTTCGCGATCACCGGTTTTGCTGATGGCACGCCCAACACCTACACCATCAGCCTGAGCAACCTCGACGGCAGCCTCAGCGTCAATGTGCCGCCCTCGGGCCAGTACGGTGTCGAGCGCATCGGTTCCTTCGTGGTGAGCTACGGCGGCCCCAGCCCCATTGGCGTCACCTCGGCAAGCTGGGTTCCGCTGGGTACCACTGACATCGCTACCTCCGGTATCACCGGTTCCAACCTGGTCTACAACTTCACCACCAACACCTTTACTTCCGATGGTGCGGATGTCAAAGGTCTGACCAATACCTTCTCCGGTAACATCAACGCCATCAACGCGCTGCTGGGTGCTGTGTTCGGCCCTCTGGCTTCGCCGTTGCTCGGCTCCGGTAGCCTTAGTGTGTCCCATGTTCTGACCGACGACACCTGGGTGATCAATGTCACCGAGAGCGATTCGCCCCTCACCGGCTTCAATGCCGTGCTGGCCGCGCTGGACTCCCCGGTCAACGGTGGCAACAACGATGGTCGCATTGACGGCTCCTTCCGCTCCAACGGCTCCCTGCGCTTCGTGCCGGAACCCGCCTCCATGGCGCTGGTCGGCCTGGGTCTGGCCGGCATGGCTGCCCTGCGTCGTCGCAAGGCTGCCTGATAGGCCCTTACAGGGCTTGGAAGTACCGGAAAACGGCGGCGCAAGCCGCCGTTTTTCTTTGTGGCTCAGAGGGGCGGATGGCCTGCCCTGCAGTAAAAAGAGAAAATCGTCGAAAGAGGTTTACATTCCCGATTGGCTTCTCTATAATGCGTTTCTCGTTGCACGGGGGGTATAGCTCAGCTGGGAGAGCGCTTGCATGGCATGCAAGAGGTCAGCGGTTCGATCCCGCTTACCTCCACCAACAACTTGAAGCAGTACCGGGTCCCCATCGTCTAGAGGCCTAGGACACCGCCCTTTCACGGCGATAACCGGGGTTCGAATCCCCGTGGGGACGCCAGGATCAAAAGTCCTGCGGCAGCAAGGCAGGTAGCTTCAGTCGAAGTCTGACTGGAGTGGCAGTTTGAAGTGGAGTGGTAGTTCAGTTGGTTAGAATACCGGCCTGTCACGCCGGGGGTCGCGGGTTCGAGTCCCGTCCACTCCGCCAGTTTTACGGGTTGCAGCGAAATCTGCATTCCGGGTCGAAAGGCCAAAACGTAGTTTGGCTGTCTCCTTGAGGGGGTATAGCTCAGCTGGGAGAGCGCTTGCATGGCATGCAAGAGGTCAGCGGTTCGATCCCGCTTACCTCCACCAACAACTTGAAGCAGTACCGGGTCCCCATCGTCTAGAGGCCTAGGACACCGCCCTTTCACGGCGATAACCGGGGT
>CALBTT010000040.1 GCA_937967645.1 uncultured Zoogloea sp. | reverse complement strand
ATGACCTCCTTCTACATGAAGACCCCGTCCGGCTTCGACCTGGAGTTCGGCTGCGGCGGCCTGCAGGTGGACTGGGACCGGCACAGCCCCTTCGAATTCACCCGCGTCAGCATCTGGGGCCACGACTTCAGCGCCGGCCAGCAGCAACAGGCCTGATCCGGCCTCCCCATCCAAGCAAGGACCCGACATGAACAAACAGATGACGACGGCGGATGTCGTCGCCCGCCTGCGCGACGGCATGACCCTCGGCTTCGGGGGCTGGGGCCCCCGGCGCAAGCCGATGGCCATCGTCCGCGAGATCCTGCGTTCCCCCCTCAAGGACCTCACCGTGGTGGCCTACGGCGGCCCCGAGGTGGGCATGCTGTGCGCCGCCGGCAAGGTGAAGAAGCTGGTCTTCGGCTTCGCCACCCTGGACGCGATCCCCCTCGAGCCCTGGTACCGCAAGATCCGCGAGAGCGGCAGCCTGGAGCTGATGGAACTGGACGAAGGCATGTTCCAGTGGGGGCTGCGCGCCGCCGGCATGCGCCTGCCCTTCCTGCCGACCCGCTGCGGCCTGGCCACCGACGTGACCCGCCTCAACCCGGAGATCCGGACCATCCGTTCGCCCTATGAAGATGGCGAGACCCTGCTCGCCATGCCGGCCCTCAAGCTGGACGCTGCGCTCCTCCACGTCAACGTGGCCGACCGCCTCGGCAACACCCTGGTGACCGGCCCCGACCCGTATTTCGACCACCTCTTCGCCCGCGCCGCCGAGGCCTGCTACGTATCCACCGAACGGGTTGAAGAGCGCCTGCAGCTGGACGCCGCCCAGGCCCGCTTCAACACCTTCGAGCGCTACCTCGTCAGCGGCGTGGTGGAGGCCCCCTGCGGTGCCCACCCCACCTCCTGCCCCTCCGACTACGGCTGGGACATGAGCCACTTCAAGCGCTATGTGGCCAGCGCCGCCGAACCCGGCGGCTGGCAGGCCTACATGGAGGAATTCGTGCTGCCCGGCGAGGCCGCCTACCAGGACCGCAACGGCGGCATCGAACGCATGGCGGGGCTGCCCCTGCCGGTGTTCTGAGGAGAAGAGACATGAGCGACACCCCCCGATTCACCCTGGCCGAGCTGATGATCGTCGCCGCCTCCGAAGCCTGGCGCGACAACGGCGAAGTGCTGGCCTCCGGCCTCGGCATCATCCCCCGCCTGGGCGCTGGCCTGGCCAAGCTGAGCCACAGCCCCGAGCTGCTGATGACCGACAGCGAGGCCTTCCTGGTCGAGGAGCCCATCCCGGTCGGTCCCCGCGGTGACTACGTGCCGAAATACAGCGGCTACATGTCCTTCGAGCGGGTCTTCGAGTGCGTGTGGGGCGGCCGCCGCCACGCCATGGTCGGCCCCACCCAGATCGACCGCTGGGCCCAGACCAACCTGTCCTGCGTGGGCGACTACCGCCAGCCCAAGGCGGCCATGCTGGGCGTGCGCGGCCTGCCCGGCAACAGCATCAACCACATCAACTCCTTCTTCGTGCCCAACCACGGCCCGCGCGTCTTCGTGGCCGGCGAGGTGGACATGGTCTCCGGCGTCGGTTTCAAGCCCGAGCGCTGGGACGACGGCGTGCGCCGCGACCTGATGGACATCCGCATCGCCGTCACCGACCTGTGCGTGATGGACTGGCAGGGGCCGGGCAACAGCGCCCGGGTGCGCAGCCTGCACCCCGGGGTGAGCTTCGAGGAGGTGCAGGAGAAGACCGGCTTCCCGCTGCTCAAGGCCGAGGGCCTGGGCGAGACCCCCCATCCCACCGAGGCCCAGCTGGAGATCATCCGCCGCCTCGATCCCCACGACCTGCGTGCCGCCCAGCTCAAGGGCAACCCGCCGGGCATCCGTCCGGCGGCCTGAGGCCGGCACGATCAGGAGACATCCATGACCGCCCCCAGCAGCGCCGAAGGCTTCGTGTCCCGCCAGGACACGGCCGACTACGAGACCGGCGAGCCGGTGAAATATGCCGTCGCCGACGGCATCGCCACCCTCACCATGAGCCGGCCGGACTTCAACAACGCCCAGAACTCCCAGATGACCTATGCCCTGGACGCCGCCTTCCGGCGTGCGGTGGACGACGACGCGGTGAAGGTCATCGTGCTGCGCGGGGAGGGCCGCCACTTTTCCGCCGGGCACGACATCGGCACCCCGGGCCGCGACATCAACAAGCCCTTCGAGCGGGTGCACCTGTGGTGGGATCACACCAACAAGCCGGGGGGTGAATACCTCTACGCCCGCGAGCAGGAGGTCTACCTCAACATGTGCCGGCGCTGGCGGGAGTTGCCCAAGCCCACCATCGCCATGGTGCAGGGTGCCTGCGTGGCGGGTGGGTTGATGCTGGCCTGGGTGTGCGACCTGATCGTCGCCAGTGACGACGCCTTCTTCCAGGATCCGGTGGTGCGCATGGGCATCCCGGGGGTCGAGTACTTCGCCCACCCCTACGAGCTGAATCCGCGCATCGCCAAGGAGTTCCTGATGACCGGCGAACGCATGGGCGCCGAACGGGCTTACCAGATGGGCATGGTGAACCGGGTCGTGCCGCGGGCCGGCCTGGAAGAGGCGACCCACGCCCTGGCTGCCCGCGTCGCCAGCCAGCCGCGCATGGGCCTGGCCCTCACCAAGCAGGCCATCAACCACGTGGAAGACCTGCAGGGCAAGCGCAGCGCCATGGACGCCACTTTTGCCTGGCACCACTTCGCCCATACCCACAACGAACTGATCTCCGGCGACCGCCTCGGCGGCTTCGACGGCAAGGCCATGGCCGCCGCCAACAAGCGTGCGGCCGGGGAGGGCGGAGCATGAGCCCGGAGAACATCGACATGAGCCCCCTGCTGCGTACCGCCCTCACCGACAGGCTTGGCTGCCGCTACCCCATCGTGCAGACGGCGATGGGCTGGGTGGCCGATGCCAACCTGGTGATCGCCACCACCCGGGCCGGCGGCTTCGGTTTCCTGGCCGGCGCGACCATCGCCGCTGACCAGCTGGAGGCGGAGATCAGGAAGGTCATCGACGCCACCGGCGGCAGCAACTTCGGCCTCAACTTCCACATGTTCCAGGACAACGCGGCCCAGTGCGTGGACCTGGCCATCCAGTACCGTCTCAAGGCCGTCAGCTACGGCCGCGGGCCCGACAAGAAGACCATCGCCCGCTTCAAGGCCGCTGGTGTGCTGTGCATCCCCACCGTGGGGGCGGTCAAGCACGCGCTGAAGGCCGTGGAGCTGGGCGCCGACATGATCACCATCCAGGGCGGAGAGGGGGGCGGCCACACCGGCGGCGTGCCCTCCAGCATCCTGCTGCCCCAGGTGCTCGATGCGGTGAAGGTGCCGGTGATCGCGGCCGGTGGCTATTCCACCGGGCGCGGCCTGGCCGGTGCCCTGGCGGCCGGTGCGGCCGGCATCGCCATGGGGACCCGCTTCATGATGACCACCGATTCGCCCACCCCGCCGGCCACCCTGGCCCGTTACGTGAAGGTGGACGACCCCCAGCAGATCCGCGTGACCCTGGCGGTGGACGGCATGCGCCACCGCATGATCGACAACCCCTTCATCCGCCGCCTGGAGGCCGCCAGCCCGCTGGGCCGCCTGCGCATCGCCCTGAAGAGCGCGTGGCAATGGAAGCAGCAGACCGGCATGAGCCTAGGCCATATGGTCGATGTGCTGCGCCGGGCCATCCGCGAGGATGCGGGTGCCGTGTCCCAGACGGTGATGTCCGCCAACCAGCCGGTGCTGCTGCAGCGCTCGATGGTCGAGGGCTTCCCCGACGAGGGAATCCTGCCCAGCGGCCAGGTGGCCGCGGCCATCGGCGAGCTGAAGAGCGCCCGGCAGGTGATCGAGGAGATCGCCACCGAGGCCCAGGCCTGCCTGGCGGCCCTGTACGGGCGCCTGGACACGGGTGGCGACAGACACGGCGACAGCACCCCCCGACAAACACCATCCTCCCTGGAGACCGCAACGTGACGCAGGCCTTCCGCATTTCCATCGACGCCGGCATCGCCGAGCTCGTCATCGACAAACCGCCGGTCAACGCCCTCGACAGCGTGGAGTGGTTCGCCCTGGCCGGCCACATCGACGCCCTGGGCGCCAACCCGGACGTCCGCGTCATCGTCATCCGCGCCGAAGGGCGGGGCTTCTGCGCCGGTGTGGACATCAAGGAGCTGGACGCCCACCCGGAGCGCATCGTGGCCGTGAATGGCGGCAACTACGCCACCTTCAAGGCGGTGCACCGCAGCCCGGTGCCGGTCATTGTGGCCGTGCATGGCTTCGTGCTGGGCGGTGGCATCGGCATCACCGGCGCGGCTGACATCGTGGTGGCCTCCGACTGCGCCACCTTCGCCCTGCCCGAGGTGGACCGCGGCGCGATGGGCGGCGGTGCCCACCTGCAGCGCCTCTTCCCGGTGCAGAAGGTGCGCTACCTGTTCTTCACCGGCGACAAGATCGGCGCCCCGGAGGCCGAGCGCTACGGCTTCATCGAGCGCGTCGTGCCGAAGGCGGCCCTGCGCGAGGCCGCCCTGGAGATCGCCCGCAAGATCGCCGCCAAGAGCCCGGCCATGATCCGCATCGCCAAGGAAGCCCTCAACGGCATCGAGGACGGCAACCTGGAAGACAAGTACCGCTGGGAGCAGGGCTTCACCCTGCAGGCTTACACCAGCCCGGATTCCGCTGAAACCCGCCGCGCCTTCGTCGAGAAGCGCGACGCCACCTTCTGAGGCGCAGCCATGGATCTTGCCTATACCCCCAAGCAGAGGGCCTTCCGCGCCGAGGTGCGGAGTTGGCTGGCCCGCAACCTGCCCAAGGCGCCGCTGGCCAGTTACGACACCCGCGAGGGCTTCGAGCAGCACCGGGAATGGGAGCGTCGCCTGTTCGAGAGCCGCCTGTCCATGGTGATGTGGCCGGAGCATCTGGGCGGCCGCGGCTGCGACCTGATCGAATGGCTGATCTTCGAGGAGGAGTACTACGCCGCCGGCGCCCCGATGCGGGTCAACCAGAACGGCCAGCTGCTGCTCGGCCCGACCCTCATGGAGTTCGGCAGCGAGGCCCAGAAGCAGCGCTTCCTGCCGCGCATGGCGGCCAGTGACGACATGTGGGCGCAGGGCTGGTCCGAGCCCAACGCCGGCTCCGACATGGCCGCCATCACCAGCAAGGC
>CALBTT010000039.1 GCA_937967645.1 uncultured Zoogloea sp. | reverse complement strand
CCTGCGCAACGCCGACTCCATGAACGACCTGCGCCTGCAGATCAAGCTCAAGAGCAGCCGCGGCGACCGGGACATGCTCTCGGGCATCCAGAACCTCGACATCGTTTGAATGGGGGCATGAAGCTACTGCGCGATCCGATCTCGCTACTGCGATGCTCGCCGTACTCGAGTACGGCGGCGCTTCTCGTCGCGACCTCGGACCGCTCGCTACGCTTCCTGCCCCCATTCAGGCGTGTACTGCGGGAAGGCTCGCTGCGCTTTGCCTTCCCCTGGCAGCGGGTGGGCGGAGCCTCAGGCGGCGTCTGAGGGTTTTGGCTTTCTCGCCGAGCCGGCGATCATGAGGTATTCGTACAGGCGGCAGTCGATGGAGCCGTTGTACAGCGGGGTGCGCTTGCTGGCCTTGAGGCGGACGCCCTTGGGCAGGGCCGGGTCGCCGCTGAAGAAGTAACAGCGCCAGCCGGTCCAGTTGGCCTTGAGGGCGTCACCCAGTTTCGGATAGAAGGCTTCCAGTTCGGAGGTGTCCGACAGGCGCACGCCGTAGGGCGGATTGGCCACCAGCACGCCGGAGGCAGCCGGCGCCTTCATGTTCAGCATGTCGCCACGCCCCACCTCCACACAACCTTCCAGGCCGGCGCTGCGCAGGTTGACGAAGCTCTTGCGCTGCTGCGCCTCGAGGATGTCCGAACCATAGATGGCCAGCTTGCGCGGGGCCTGCCGGCGGGCCTCGGCGGCCTTGCGGATGGGTAGCCAGAGATCCCGCTCGAAGTGCTTGAAGCGCTCGAAGGCAAAATGCCGCCCCAAGCCCGGTGCCACATCGAGGGCCATCTGGGCGGCCTCGATCAGGAAGGTGCCGCTACCGCACATCGGGTCACAGAGGGCCTCCTCACCGGGCTTCCAGCCGGTCAGGCGCAGGATGCCGGCAGCCAGGTTCTCCTTGAGCGGCGCCTCCACCGCAGCAGGCTTGAAGCCACGCTTGTAGAGCGGCTCGCCCGAGGTGTCGAGATACAGGGTGACCGTATCCTCCGACAGAAAGGCGTGGATGCGCATGTCCGGCGTCTGGGTATCCACGTCGGGACGCCGCCCGGCCACCGTACGGAAGTGGTCGCATACCGCGTCCTTGATCTTCAGCGTGGTGAACTCCAGGCTGCGCAGGGGCGACTTGTGGGCGGTGACGAAGACGCGGATGGTCTGGTCCGGTGTGAACCAGCGGGCCCAGGTCGGCGCATAGGCGATGCGATAGACATCCTCCTCGCTACGGTAACGCCCCATCGTGATCTGCCACAGGATGCGACTGGCCAGACGGCTTTCCAGGTTGGCCCGATAGCACACGGCCCAGTCGCCGGCAAACTGCACGCCGCCAGGCAGGGCTTTCGGATCGGTGGCGCCGAGGGCACGCAGCTCATCGACGAGGAGCGACTCGAGGCCGCGGGGACAGGGGGCAAAGAAATTCAAGGCAGGAATCCGGTAGGAAGAATCAGAAGGGCTTGAGCACGACGAGGAAGACGCAGGCGAACAGCACCAGCACCGGCACCTCGTTGAAGAAGCGGTACCACACGTGGCTGCGGGTGTTGCGCCCCTCGGCAAAGTCGCGCATCAGGCGGCCGCAGTAGAGGTGATAAACGATCAGGAAGGTCACCAGCCCGGTCTTGGCATGCAGCCAGCCACCGGACACGCCGAAGCCGAACCACAACCACATGCCCAGCGCCACCGCCAGGATGCCCAGCGGGGTCATGAAGCGATAGAGCTTGAACTCCATCAGGGAAAGGCGTTCGCGGGTCGCCGCATCGCTCACCATGGCGTGATTGACGAACAGGCGTGGCAGGTAGAACAGGCCGGCGAACCAGCTGGTGACGAAGATGATGTGCAGGGCCTTGATGCTGAGGAAGAGCATGACGGGTCTCGTGAGGGTTTCAGGAAGGAGTGCCAGGCAGGCAGGCCAGGGTCGCCGCCACGGTCGGGTAAAGCAGCCGGACGCGCAACTCGTGCTTGAGCCGGCGGTTATCGAGGCGGCGGGACTCGGACATGAACGACAGGGTCTGCGGCGACAGGCGCTCTGCCGCCTCGGCCCGGGACACCCGGGGTGGGCGCGGCAATCCGAGGGCGTCGGCCACCTGGTCGAAATAATCGCCCATCTTCAGCTCACTGTCGTCGCTGGCGTTGTAGGTCCGGTTGGGCCGGCCGCGGAACAGGGCCAGGGCCGCCAGGCGGGCGAGGTCGTCCGCATGGATGTGGTTGGTGAACACGTCGTCGGCCGGGCACAACACCGGATCGCCGCGGCGCAGGCGCTCGACAGGCAAACGGGCCGCCCCATCATAGATGCCCGGCGCCCGCAGGATGGCCACCCGGCAACCCGATGCCGCGCCAAAATGCCGCAGCCGTGCCTCTGCCGCCACCCGCCGACGCGCGCGCGGCGAGGCGGGGCGGCAGGGACGGGTCTCGTCGAGCCAGGCACCACCGCAGTCACCATAGACGCCCGTGGTACTTATGTAGCTTATCCGTCGTGGTAGACTCCCGCGACGAGTAAGAGCCGCCAGCAGTCTCCGGGTTCGGGGGTCATCATCCCCCTGTCCGGGCGGGGGTGCGCAATGCAGGACGTAGTCCGCGATGCCTGCCAGACGCCGCAAGCTGCCCAGCACATCGAGATCGGCCATCAGGGGCTCGGCCCCGAGGGCACGCAGCGCAGCGCACTCCTCCGGACGGCGTACAACGGCCCGGACCCGGAAGCGGAGCGCCAGCCATGGAATGATGCGGCGCACTACGTCGCCGCTGCCTACAATCAGCACCCGATTCATTTTTCGACGTTTCATCTTTCGATTATCTCACGGCCACCCACCATGTCGTTCCAGGTCACCCTCCAGCCCAGCGGCCTCCACTTCGACGCCGCCACCGACGAAACCGTTCTCGCCTCCGCCCTCGCTGCCGGGCTGCTCCTCCCCTACAGCTGCCGGGACGGGGCCTGCGGCGTCTGCAAGAGCCGGATCGTATCCGGCGAGGTGGACCTCGGCCGCATCTCGGAGTCGACGCTGACCGCCGCCGACCGTGAAGCCGGGATGGCCCTGCTGTGCTGCGCCACCCCCCGCTCCGACCTGGTGGTCGAAGTCCGTCAGGTGACCCGGGCTGGCGACATCCCCGTCAAGAAGCTCCCCTGCCGCGTTCAGAAGCTGACCCGCGCCGCGCCCGACGTGATCGTGCTCGAGATCAAGCTCCCAGCCAGCGAGAAGTTCCAGTTCGTCGCCGGCCAGTACATCGACTTCCTGCTGGCCGACGGCAAGCGCCGCAGCTTCTCCATCGCCAATGCCCCCAGCGGCGCCGACTTCCTCGAGCTGCACATCCGCCTGGTGCCGGGCGGGCACTTCACCCCCCATGTCTTCGAGAAGCTCAAGGAGCGCGACATCCTGCGCTTTGAAGGCCCCCTGGGGGGCTTCCGCCTGCACGAGGACTCCACCAAGCCCATCGTCCTGCTGGCCGGCGGCACCGGCTTCGCGCCGATCAAGAGCATCGTCGAACAGGCCATCGCCACCGGGCAGACCCGCCCGATGACCCTCTACTGGGGCAGCCGCGACCTGGCCGGCCTGTACCAGCTCGAACTGGCCCAGGGCTGGGAAGCACGTCTCCCCGGCTTCCGCTTCATCCCTGTCCTGTCCGACCCGGGCGCCGCAGAGGGCTGGAGCGGCCGTTCGGGCCTGGCCCATCACGCCCTGATGGCCGACCTGCCGGACCTGTCCGGACACGAAGTCTATGCCTGCGGCTCGCCAGGGATGATCGACGCCGCCCGCGTCGACCTGACCACCCGCTGCGGTCTGCCGCCGGAGGCCTTCTTCGCCGACGCCTTCAGCTTTTCGAACGACGCCGGAGCCGCCTGAGCTCCCACCGGAACCTGCGCCCATGAGCAATGCCGTCCTGATCACCCGCGAACCGGTCATCAACAAGCAGCACAAGATCACGGCCAACCGGCTGATCGTCCACGCGGCGTCTGTCTCCCAGGCGGTGGAGGCCCTGGATGGTCTGGCAGAAGTCTGGCCCTCGACCCACCCGGTCTTCATCAGCCTGTACAAGCTGGTGCCCACCCCGGACCTGCTCAACTGGATCGCACCGGCCAATGCGATGGTGGAGATCCCCACCCAGTCGATCAATCATCCCCTGACCCTGTCCCTGATCCCCCAGCTGCAGGCGGCCAACATCAGCCTCAACCTGACCTGGTACCAGCACGACACGGTCCTGCCACCCAATGTGCAATGGCGCTTCCTGATCGTGGACGCCAAGCGCCAGCACCTGCCCGCCGACCCGCCGGGTCTGTCGATCGCCTGGGGGTTGAACGACGTACCCGACTTCCGCAACGCCATCGCCGAAGGCTACGACGGGGCCTCCGGTTGGTTCTTCCTGCGCGGGGTCAAGACCGACGGCAAGCTGGCCCCTTCCCATGCGCAGATCGTGCGCTTGATGAATCTGGTAAGGCGCAACGCGGAAGTCCGCGAGATCGAGACCGTGCTGAAGCAGGACGTCGCCCTGTCCTACAAGCTGCTGCGATACATCAATTCCGCTGGATTCGGGCTGATGTGCGAAATTCAATCATTCCGGCATGCCGTCACCATTCTCGGCTACGAAAAGCTCAATAAATGGCTTTCCGTCCTGCTCGTCTCTGCCAGCCGCGACCCTTCGGCACCGGCTCTGATGCAGACCGCGATCGCCCGTGGGCGCTTCATGGAAAAGATCGGGGCGGCCTTCTTCGAGAAAGGCGAGCTGGACAACCTCTTCATCACCGGCGCCTTCTCCCTGCTCCACCTGCTGCTCGGCGCCAGCCTGCAGTCGGCCCTAGAGGAGATGCATCTCCCGACCCCGATCGCCGATGCGCTGATCACCGGGGATGGCGTGTATGCCCCCTTCCTGAAGCTGGCCCGGGCCCTGGAGAGCTTCGATGACAAGCTGCTGGCCCAGCTGGCCGGCGAGCTCCACATCTCCCCCGACCAGGTCAACCGGGCCCACCTCGAAGCCCTCTCCTTCGCCGACAGCCTGCAGTTCAGCTGACCGGCTACGCTCCCAACAGCCCTCCCGGGCCGGCATTCCGCCCCGGGGCAGGCGGTCCCGGTCGGGCCTGACAAACATAAAGGCTGTAAAACCTCATCGGCATTCGCGGAATGGATCACGCTCTCCACGCACGGGGCAGGTTCAGGCAAACATAAGTCACAGTTTGGGTTTGGGTGGGCAGGATACGATCGAAAGCACGAAATCCGAGAAATACGTGCTTACGTCATGCAAACCACCCGAAACGCCAAAACGCGACGCCCCGCCGTGATTCCGACATTGCGCCTGCATCCGCAGCGCGAGGCCGCGATCTCCCTGCTCCGGGTACTCTCCCTCGGGACATCGACATCCAAGGATGTCGCACGCATCGTCATTCTCGACCCCGTCCTGCTGTTCGAGCTGCTGCTCACGAGCCCACTCGGCGAATCGGAAGCACACAACCTGCTGGACGCAGTCGCCCAGCGGGTCGACAACACCAACCCGGCCCTTCTGCAGGCCTGGGCCCTGCGCCACATCATCCACCAGTCCCAGCGCAGGACCAGCGCACTCAGCCACCGTCACCATTCCCTGCATAGCCAGTTCGTCGCAGAGCTGGCCGGGCAGCTCGCCCGCGAAGCCGGCTACACGGCCCCTGACGAAGCCTACCTTACCGGCCTGCTCCATGACCTCGGCCTGCTGTGGATGGCCGAGTACGCTGACGACCATGCCACCCTGCTCGCCAACAGTCCCGACGAATGGACGCTCAGCAGCAATGAGTGGGAACGCTACGGGCAGGATCATGCCGAGATGTCCTCAGACCTGCTCGCCGCCTGCGGACTACCGCCCGTGGCCAGGGATGCCATTGCCCTGCACCACGCCGACGTGGACACCCTCGTCACGGCCCATCCACTGGTCCGCATCGCCGCCGCGGCCGAAGAGCTCGCCAACTACCGTAGCAGCCAGTCCGCCGACTGCCTGGAGCGGGCCAGCCGGCTGAGTGGCCTGGACGGAGCCCTGCTGGTCAGCCTGCTCGCCGACATCAGCCGTGAAGTACAAGAGCGCGCCCTCGCCGCTGGCATTCCGGCAGAACCTGCCATGCTCTCGCTACCGTGGAGCAACCATCCTGACACCGGGACGGAAGCGCACAACATCGATGGCGGGATCGCCCGCTCGGCGCTGAACGCCTTCACGCGCAGCGTGTTCACCCGGGACCTGTCCGCCTGGGGCGATTTCAATACCGCATCGCGCCTGCTCCTCGGCCTCGACGCACCCGTGCTGTTCATCCGCCCCCTGGAGGGCGACACCCTCAGCGGTGCCAACGGGAGCACGCTGCCCGGCGTCTCCCAACTGCACATCGCCATCGAGGATCCCTGCAGCACGATCGCCGAAGCCTACCGCAACGAGGTGGAGACACGCTTCCAGTCCTCCAAGCGCCCACCCGGGGGCTGCGCCGCCGATTGGCAGCTCGCGCGCTGGCTCGAGTGCGACGGCCTGCTCTGCGTCCCCTGGGAGAACGAACATCAATCCGGGATTGCGGTGTACCCCTGCCCCGCCGACGAGCATGCCGGCGAGGAGATCGATCAGGCCCTGCGCAAGCTCGTCACTGATGCCGCCACGACCCGGATCTCGACCAAGCAGGCCGAGGAGCGGATGCGGGTGGACCTGGAGGAAAGCGTCGCACGGCGCTACATCGACCATGCCCGGCGCATCGCCCACGAGGCCAGCAACCCGCTGACGGTCATCAAGACCTACCTCGGGATCATCGACGAAAAGCTGGAAGACTCGACCCTCAAGGAACAGCTCAACCTGCTCAGCGACGAGCTCGACCGGGTCGGCACCCTGATCCGCAAGACCAGCGACTTCTCCGGCATGGTCCAGGCCGGCCCCACCCACAGCGGCGTTGCCGAGATCCTGCATGATCTGCGGGCGCTGTATGGCGAGGCCCTGTTTGCCCGCCGGGGCATCAACTTCGAGCTGCGCACCTCACCCAACCTGCCGCCTGCCGCCATTCCACCGGATGCGCTCAAGCAGATCCTGCTGAACCTCTTCAAGAACGCCGCCGAGGCCATTCCCGAGGGGGGCAAGCTGAGCGTCTCGGCCGTGTCGGGGATCAACACCAACGGCCACCCCTGCCTGGAGATCCGTATCGTGGACAACGGTCCCGGCCTCTCACCCGAACGCGTCCAGACCCTGTTCACCGGAGGAGCCCGCAACAGCACCAAGCCGGGTGGCGGAGTCGGGCTGCCGGTGGTGCGGGAGCTGGTCACCCGCAACAACGGCACCATCCTCTGCCGCAGCCAGCAAGGCTCTGGAACGGTATTCCAGATTTTCATGCCACTGGCGGCACGGGCGTGATTTAGGGCATCATTGGCCCTCAAAAGATCAGACCCATAACAGGGAGTCAGAATGATCGTCCCCTGGAAAGGGCCCCCTTTTCCCATGGACACCAGGCCAGGTCGCCCCGTGGAGACCCTGGCCAGGATCCTGGTGATCGATGACGAGCCGTCCCTCAGTCGCTCGATTTCTGCGCTGCTGCAGGCCCATGATCGCCTGATCGAGACCTGCGGCTCCGTCGCTGAAGCCCTGGCCCGGCTCAATGCCAGCGCCTACGATCTGCTCCTGCTGGACTATCGCCTGCCCGATGCATCCGGGCTCGCCGTCATGGACTGGCTGGTCAGCCATGAGCGCCGGGAATCCGTGATCATGATCAGCGCCGAGCATTCGACCGAGATCGCCATCGGCGCCCTGCGCCGCGGCGCGCGGGATTTCCTGCTCAAGCCCTACACCACGGACCAGCTCCGTCACGCCGTGAGCAAGGCACTGGCGCATCGCCAGTTCGAGCGCAATCAACGCCAGGTACGGCAGCATCTCGAATCCTCCGAGCGGATGCATCGCTACCTGGTCGAGAACTCGCTCGACCTCATCTACACCCTCGATGCCGACGGCCGCTTCAGCTATCTCAACCTGCGTGTCGAGTCCCTGCTGGGCCATCCTCGCGAGGCCCTGATCGGGCAGCATTTCTCGGCGATCATCTACCCGGAAGACCTTGAACGGGCACGCTTTTCATTCAACGAGCGACGTACCGGCGCCCGCGCCACCAGCAATCTGGAGTTGCGCCTGAGCCGGAGCCACGCGCTCGATGGCGTAGCCCCCGACGCGCCCATCACCATCGCGCTGAACGCCATGGGCATGTACCACCGCGATGGTGCCCAGGCCACCGCGCCAGGCCGCTATGCGGGCACCTATGGTGCCGCCCGCTGTTTGCCTGGGTCCGACCTTCAGCTCATTCCCCAGCCCCCCAACCACGATCCACTGACCCGCCTCCCCAACCGCGAGCTGTTCCGTGACCGGCTCGACCTGGCGATCGCACAGGCCCGGCGCAGGAAAGGAATCATCGCGGTCATGTTCATCGACATGGATCATTTCAGGTCCGTCAATGACACCTATGGAGAGAGCGAAGGCGACGCCCTGCTGCGGGCCATCGCTCTGCGTCTGCGGCAATGCCTGCGCAAGGGCGACACCCTCACCCGCCATGGCAGCGACGAGTTCATGGCCCTGCTCCCAGACGTAGGCAGCCGGGAAGATGCCGAAGTCATTGCCGAGAAGATACTCGAAGCATTCCGGCAGCCCTTCATCGTCAGTGGCAATGAGTTTTCCGCAACCGTCAGCCTGGGGCTCGCCCTGCATCCGGATGACGGCCGCAGCGCCGACGAACTGATCCATCACGCCAGCGTGGCCATGCATCAGGTCAAGAGCACGACGCGCGACGCGCACCGCTTCTTTGCGGCAGACATGCATGCCACCTACCGCAAGCGCCTTTCGCTGGAGCACGAGTTCCGCCAAGCCCTGAGCCGCCAGGAACTCGAACTCCACTATCAGCCCCTGGTGAGCCTCTCCCGCAACTGCATCACCGGCATGGAAGCCCTGCTCCGCTGGCGGCATCCACGTCACGGGCTGGTGGCTCCCGCGCGCTTCATCCATCTGGCCGAAGATGCCGGAATCATGCACGAGATCAGCCGCTGGGTGATCGAGACCGGTTGCGCCCAGCTTGCCAGCTGGCGTCAGGACCACCCGGATCTGCGCCTGTCCGCCAACCTGTCCGCCCGGGACTTCGACCACCCCGAGCTCGACCTGTCCATATCCCGGGCGCTGTCCCGCAACGGCCTTCCTGCCGGCAGCCTCGAACTGGAGATCACCGAGCGGCTCCTGGCGGAGAACAGCGAACGGATCTCCCAGCGGATGCAGGGGCTGCGCAAGCTCGGGGTTGGCATCGTCATCGACGATTTCGGGGCCAGCTATTCATCCCTGACGCACGTACAGAACTGCAACATCACCCGCCTGAAGATCGATCGTCGCTTTGTGCAGGACATCAAGCCCGCCGGGCACCACCCGGTGGTCAGTGTCCTCGCGGGCATCGCCCGGGGCTTCGACATCCATCTCGCGGCGGAAGGCGTCGAACACAGGGAACAGCGGGATGCGCTCGAATCCCTCGGCTGCGACGAGATGCAGGGTTTCCTGTTTTCACGCCCGGTGGACGCCACGGAAGCAACCCGCCTCCTCGATGAATACAGGGCGCCGCCGATGAAGCCTCACCTCCGGTCGCCCGCACTGACCTCCCTGATCTGAACGGCGTGCCGCTCCAACAACCGTCACACTACGACGCTAGATTGGGAGCCCGTTGCATCTCCAGGAGATCGCCATGGGAATTTTCCGACTCGTCATTGCCCACCCCCGCAACCCGGAAACAACGAGACTCGTCGCCGAGCATCTTGATCCAGGCTGGCTCAAGCAGCGGGGCTATGAGATCGCACGCAGCCTGGGCGACCAGGGCGCCCTCTGGAAAGCCGAAGCCCAGGGGCACGCATCCTGCCTGAAGCTTCAGCTGCACTGCCGCACCGGTCACGCTCTCGCCATTGTCATGGACTGAGCGCTTCCCTCCGCAGCTCACTGTTTCGAAGAAAAGAAACGCGGCTCAGCGCCCGAGGGGCAACAACACCCCGGTATCGATCCCCTTCTCCCGGAGACGAGCCTGGGCCGCAAGGGCTTCCTTTCGATCGGCAAAGGGGCCGACCACGAGGCGAGTCTCAACCTGGGCAGGGATGCCGGCCTGGGCGAGCCTGGCCTTGAGTTCCTCCGCGCGGGCTGCGCTGGAGAAGAAGCCGAACTGCAGCACATAGCCTCGCCCCACCCCCTCCGCGGCCGGAGCGGGAGCCTGGGCGACCGGAGCGGAAACCTGGGCAGCCGGCGCACGCGACGGCGTGCCGGTCGCCGCGGGCACAGAGCTGGACTGCGGTGCAGCAGGCGCGGGGGTGGGCGCGGCGGGCGGCGGACCACCTGCAAGCGCCGGCGCGCCGGCTGACTGAGGAGCAATCGGTCTTGGGGCTGCGGCGCCTGCGGCCGGGGGAGCGTCACGCTGCGGGCTCTGGCTCGCCTGCTGAGCCGGCGGCGCTACCGGCGAACGCGGCGGCACCGCCGCAGCTGGCGGCGGAGTCACCGTGGCACGCGGCGTCTCATCGGAGCGGGCCACCGCACGATGCTCCGTCTCGCGCCCATGCCCGGGCTGCGTAGCCTGATGCGGCCGCCCCGTACCGGTACGAGGCACCTCGAGACGATCCACCGGCGCATCGGCCCCCGTGGCATCACGCGGCAACAGCGGAGGGGCAGACGCCTCGGCTGCCGGCGGCTCCTCCTGAACCTCGGCCTGCGCGCCATCGGCGCCGGCGCGAATCACTTCAGGCGGAGCATCACGTCCCGCATCCGAAGCCACCTGGGCAGGCGCGATCGGCTTGGTGGGTAGCGCCACTTCCGGATTGCCGGTCGGCTTCGAGAGGTGGTCGAACACCGCCAGCGCACCGAGCAGGAGAGCGATCAACCCGCCTGCGACCCCCGCCCTGAACCACAACTGGCGGCGGGAATCATCATCGGCGTCGAGGCCCTCATCCACCTGCCTGCGCTCGTCCGTCATGCCCTCTCCTCTGCCCGCGCAAGGGCACAGACCAGCTCCGCCTCGGCCACGGAAATTCCGCAATGCTCTGCAATCTTGGCTGCATCGAATCCCCGGCCCGCCAGCAACATGGCCTCGGAATGCTGGGGCGACACAGGGCGCACGTACTGCACAGGGGGCGCCTGCTCCCGCGCGACCTGCTGGGCATCCCTGAGGGCATCGAGATCGCGCCGCGTAGCGGCCTGCTCACGCCGCAGAAAATCGCATTCGGTCTGCAGCTGGGAAAGATCCCGCCGCAGTTGCTGGATCTCGAGTTCGTTGAGCAGCTCACGGGAGACCGTCTCATCCTCGGGGGCCGGCTCGGCGGGCGCCTGGGCAACGGGCGCAGGCTGCGAAGGCGTCTCCGCGATCACCGTACGCGCGGAAGGCGGCGTGTCGGCCTCTCCCTTGCTCCCGCCCCGGGGCCGGGACAACCGGAACAGGGTAAACGCCAGATAGATGGCCAGAATGGCCACCAGTGCCCAGATACCGTCGCGCACATCCAGCTCGATCACCGGAACGCCCTCCCGGACATTCCGTTGCGGCTCATTGACCCACATGCTGTGCTGACGATGATCGTTCCCCTGGTGGCTGGCGTTTGATTGACGCTGGATAATAGCTGTGCGCCTTCTCACCGACAATGCGGCGCCCCTCCGGGCCGCTGTTTTTCGTATGTTCCTGCTGAAAAAAATCCTCTCGACCCTGGTTTTGCCCCCCCTCGGGCCACTCTTGATCGTCCTCGCAGGGCTGATCCTCAGCCGCCGCCGGCGTCGTGCAGGATGGACGCTTGCCGGATTCGGCCTGGCCGTGAGCCTCGCCCTCATGACACCGGCCAGTGTCAGCCTGCTCCTTTCCAGCCTGGAGGACTATCCGCCGATCAGCGCAGAAGCCCTGGGCAGCGCCGATGCAATCGTGATCCTTGCAGGTGGCATGCGCAGCCACGCACCGGAATACGGCGAAGCCACGGTCAACTCACGGACGCTCGAGCGCATCCGCTACGGGGCCCGGCTCGCCCGCCAGTCGGGTCTGCCGGTGCTCGTCACCGGGGGCGCCCCGCTGGGTGGAACGGCCGAAGCGGCCTGGATGAAACGCAGCCTGCAGGACGACTTCGGGGTGGCCGTCCGCTGGGTGGAGGAGAAGTCACTGGACACCCGGGAGAATGCCCTGTTCAGCGCCCGCATCCTGCAACCTGCGGGGGTCCGGCGGATCGCCCTGGTGACCCATGCGGCCCACATGCGACGCTCGGAAGCCTGGTTCCGGTCCGCCGGCTTCGAGGTGCTACCGGCCCCCACGGCCTACTTCACAGAGCAACGCCCCGCAGGCGGGGATGAGGGTACGGACCCCGGCGTCGCAGGCCGCTTCCTGCGACTGGCGCCCAGCATGAGCGCCGCCTATGCCGGCTGGTACGCCATCCACGAATGGCTGGGCCTGCTGGCCTTCCGGCTCAGCCCTTGAAGTGCGGCCGACGCTTGCCGAGGAAGGCATTCACCCCCTCGTCGAAATCGGAATGGGCGGCGCAGCGGGCGAAAGCTTCGGCTTCCAGCTGGAGCTGGGTGACGAGGGACTGATCGGGTGACTCGTTGAGCAGGCGCTTCATCTCGGCGAAGGTCTGGCGCGGCCCGGCGCAGACGCGCCGCACCAGGGCCGCCACCGCATCGTCCAGCGCGTCCGGCATGACCACCTGGTTGACCAGGCCCAGCCGCAGCGCCTCGTCCGCACCGAAGCGGTCGGCCAGCAACAGCAGTTCGAAGGCCCGCCGACGCCCCAGCATGCGCGGCAGCAGCCAGGACACACCGCCGTCGCCCGACAAGGCAATGCTGGAATACGCCGTCGTGAAATAAGCATCTTCGGCGGCCACCACGAGATCGCAGCCCAGCACCAGGGACAGGCCGAAGCCGGCGCAGGCGCCATGGACCCGCGCAATCACCGGTACCGGCAGCGCCTGCAGCGCGCTGACGCTCGGGTTGATGTACTGCTCGATGAGGGCCCGGAAGTTGACCAGACGGCTCTCCGGCGACAGATGCAGATGGGCCGCAAAGTCCCTGAGATCGCCCCCTGCCATGAAGTGATTGCCGGCGCCGGCCACCACCACGGCACGCAGGTCATCCAGGCGTGTCAACTCGGCGGTGGCCTGGGCCAGCGCCTTCATCATGTCCACCGACAGGGCATTCAGCGCATCGGGGCGGTTGAGGGTCAGGGTGGCAACGCCATTGGCCACCTCAAGCAAAACAGGGGAAGTCATGGCCTTAGTCCTTTATCGACATTGAATCCGCAATTCTGCCATTTCAGCGCGAAGCAGCCATGCACGAACGAGGGTCGACAGAAATTGCAGATGCGGGGCCCGGCAGCGGCACCCCGCATCTGCCGTCCCCCTAGAGCTTCTCGAAGACGCCAGCGGCCCCCATGCCGGTGCCGATGCACATCGAGATCATCCCGTAGCGGGCCTGCCCGCGGCGCATGGCGCTCATCAGGGTGGCGGCGCGGATGGCACCGGTCGCCCCCAGCGGGTGGCCCAGGGCGATCGCGCCCCCCTGGCGGTTGATCACGGCCGGATCCAGGTCGAGCTGTCGCGTCACCGCGATCGCCTGGGCCGCAAAGGCCTCGTTGAGCTCGATCCAGTCCAGCTGCGACTGGGCGATGCCCGCCGCCTTCAGGGCCCGCGGAATCGCCTCGACCGGGCCGATGCCCATGATCTCGGGCGGCACCCCGGCCACCGAGTAGCTGCAGAAGCGGGCAATCGGCGTCACGCCGTAGCGCTTGACCGCGGCTTCGGACATCAGCAGCACCGCACCGGCACCATCCGACATCTGGGAGCTGTTGCCGGCGGTCACCGAGCCCCTCGCCGCAAACACCGGCTTGAGCTTGCCCAGGCTCTGCAGGGAGGCATCGGCGCGCGGGCCTTCATCCGTGTCGCAGACCCGCTCCACCACGCGCACCGTGCCACCCTCGCCGGGCAGATGGGTGGTCACGGTGTAGGGGCTGATCTCGTCGCGGAAGGCGCCGGCGGCAATCGCGGCGGCGGCGCGCTGGTTGGACTGGACCGCGAAGGCATCCTGCTCCTCGCGGCTGACCTTCCATTGCTGGGCCACCTTCTCGGCGGTGAGGCCCATGCCGAAGGCGATGCCCAGATTTTCCTCGCGGGCGAAGATTGCCGGGTTCAGGGAGATCTTGTTGCCCATGATCTGCGGCATCACGGTCATGCTCTCGGTACCGGCTGCGATCATCACGTCCGCCTCGCCCAGGCGGATGCGTGCCGCCGCATCGGCCACGGCCTGCAGGCCGGAGGAGCAGAAGCGGTTGATGGTGATGCCCGGCACGCTGTTGGGCAGGCCGGCCAGCAGCACGCCGATGCGGGCCACGTTCATGCCCTGCTCCGCTTCCGGCATGGCGCAGCCGACGATCACGTCGCCGATCTCGGTGGCGTCGAGGCCCGGCACCTGGCCGACCACCGCGCGCAGCACATGGGCCAGCATGTCATCCGGCCGCACGTTGCGGAACATGCCGTTGCGCTTGGCCACCGGCGTGCGGGTGGCAGCGACGATGTAGGCTTCCTGGATCTGTTTGCTCATCTTGATATGTCTCCGAATCTCGTCGCGATCAGTTGCGCAGGGGCTTGCCGGTTTCCAGCATGTGCACGATGCGCTGCTGGGTCTTCTCGGTCTTCAGCAGGTCCATGAACTGAGCCCGCTCCACATCGAGGATCCACTGCTCCGACACCTTCGCGTTGGTCTCCACCTCGCCGCCGCACAGGGCCGTGGCGATAGAGCGGGCCACCCGGTAGTCCCAGGCGGAGATGAAGCCGCCCTCCTTCATGTTGATCAGCATCATCTCGCAGGTGGCGATGCCGTTGCGGCCGGCCACCTGCACCGCGCGCTGCACCGGAGGCGGCTGGTAGCCAGCCTCGGCCAGGGCCCGGGCCCGATGCAGGGCCACATGGAGCAGCTCATGGGCGTTGAAGACGATGTCGTCCGAGGCGCGGGCAAAGCCCAGCTCCACCGCCTGCAGGGCGCTCTTCGACACATTGGCCATGGCCACGGTCTGGAAGGCGTTCTGCACGAAGGGGAAGACGTCACCGCCGGCCGCCCGCGACGCCATGGCGGCAGCCTGCAGCACGAACTCCTTGCAACCGCCGCCCGCCGGGATCAGGCCGACCCCAGCCTCCACCAGGCCCACATAGCTCTCCAGGGCCAGCACCCGGTGAGTGGCCTGCATCGCGAACTCGCAGCCACCGCCCAGGGCCAGGCCTTGAACCGCGGCCACCGTGGGTACCAGTGAATGCTTGAGCAGCATGGAGGCCTGCTGGAAGCGCACCACCATCTTGTCGAGGGCCTCGAAACGACCGGCCTGGCAGGCCTCGGCCACCTGCTTGAGGTTGGCCCCCACCGCGAAGGGCGCCTCATGCCAGATCACCAGGCCGTCCAGATCGCGCTCGGCGCGGGCGATGGCCTCATGCACGCCGTCCAGCACCTCGTCGCCGATGGCATGCATCTTCGACTTGAAGGACAGGATGCCGATGCGGGCATCCCGCGCCGGCAGGTTCCACAGGCGCACCCCTTCGTTTTCCCAGAGGGTCTGACCAGCCTCCGGCGCGGCTTCGCCGAGCACCTGTTCGGGATACAGCTGGCGGCCGTAGACGGCGAGCGTCGAGCGCGGCTTGAGGCTCCCGCTGGCGGCGCTCCAGGAACCCTCGGCCTGATGCACGGCCTGACGGCCGTCGAAGACCCAGTCCGGCAGCGGCGCCGGGCTCATCGCCTCGCCGGCCGCCACATCGGCACGGACGGCCTCGGCGATGGCCTGCCAGCCGGCGGCCTGCCAGGTCTCGAAGGGCCCCTGGGCCCAGCCGAAACCCCAGCGCATGGCCAGGTCCACGTCACGGGCGTTGTCGGCGATGTCCGCCAGATGGAAGGCGCAGTAATGAAAGACGTCGCGGAAGATCGCCCACAGGAAGCGCGCCTGGGGATGGGTGCTGGCCCGCAGCTGGGCGAACTTGTCGGCCGGGTTGCGGTTCTTGAGGATGGCCAGCACCTCCGGCGCCACCTCGCCACCACTCGGGCGATAGCCCTGGCTGGCCAGGTCCAGCACGGTGATGGTCTTGCCGTCCTTGCGGTAGATGCCGCCCTTGGTCTTCTGGCCGAGGGCGCCCTGGGCGATCAGGCCGGCGAGCCATTCCGGATTCTTGAAGAACGGGAACCAGGGATCATCCGGCAAGGTGGCCTGCATGGTGCCGACCACGTGGGCCAGGGTATCCAGGCCGACCACGTCGGCGGTGCGGTAGGTGGCGCTCTTCGGCCGGCCGATCAGCGGACCGGTCAGGGCATCGACCTCGTCGAAGCCGAGGCCCAGCCGCGCGGTGTGGTGCATCACCGCCAGGATGGAGAACACCCCGACGCGGTTGGCCACGAAATTGGGGGTGTCCTTGGCCCGCACGATGCTCTTGCCGAGGCGGGTGGTCAGCCAGGTCTCCAGGCCGTCCAGCATGGCCGCATCGGTGCTGCGGGTGGCGATCAGCTCCACCAGCGCCATGTAGCGCGGCGGGTTGAAGAAGTGGATGCCGCAGAACTGGCCGCGGGCCGACTCCGGCATGCCGTGGGACAAGGCCTCGATGGACAGCCCTGAGGTGTTGGACGCAAAGATCGCGTCGGCGCGCACGAAGGGGGCCACCTTGGCGTACAGGTCCAGCTTCCACTCCATCTTCTCGGCGATGGCCTCGATGATGAGATCGCAATCGCGGAGTTTGTCCAGATCGCTGCCGTAATTGGCCACATCGATGAACTGGGCGCGGTCACGGGTGGCCAGCGGTGCCGGCTCCAGCTTGCGCAGGGCATCGACGGCCTTCTTCGAGATGCCGTTGGGGTCGCCTTCCTTGGCCGGAAGGTCGAAGAGGATGACCGGCACGCCGGCGTTGGCGCAATGGGCGGCAATCTGCGCGCCCATGACACCGGCACCCAGCACAGCCACCTTGCGAATGATCAGTCTGCTCACATGTGCCTCCTTTGACTCAGTTGACTCGGCCCTGTGTCGGGCCCTTGCTATCGAGATCTGGCCCGGGGATTGCACGACCAGAATTTGAACAACTGTTCAAATCTTAGCGCAACGATTCCCCCGAGCACAACAACTTTTAAATAAATCAGGGCCTTGGCATTCCCGCCAGACTCCCTGCCGGGGCCAGGAAACCCGCCACAATGAAGGGTTTCAGGCGGGCCAGGATGGATTCCGGGTCACCCGCATCAGCCAGGGAGTAGGTCTCGGTCATCCGCATCACATCCTTTCCGGCCATGGCGTAGGCCACGATGCCAACGAAGAAATACATCCGCCACACCACGTCGTCCTGGCTCAGACCCGGCAGCGCCCGCATGAAGGCCTGCCGGTAGCGATCGACGGCTTCGCGGTACTCGGCGGGGAAGAAGGCCTCGGTGCCCGGCCCGGGCTCATAGAAGGCCCGCGCGATGAGCTGCTTGAAGACCTCGCCCGTCACGGAGTCCTTGCGGGTCAGACGCAGGGCCGATGACAGGAAGGCGTCCACCAGCACATCGACGGCGATCGGCTGGCCGGCGGCTTCCGCCTCGAGCTTGTCGAGATAGCTGACCCGGCTGCCACCGCGGCTCCCCAGCGCCCGCTCATAGACCGCCTCCATCAACCCCTGCTTGCTGCCGAAGTGATAGTTCACCAGCGCCACGGGCACACCGGCGGCCCCCGTGATCATGCGCACGGAGGTGGCGGCAAAGCCGTTCTCCATGAACAGGCGTTCGGCCGCATCGAGGATACGGGTCTTGGCGTCGGGCGTTGCGGGATCGGATGCAGCCATGAAAGGACAATCAGGTGAATGGCCGCCGGGGTGCCAGGGCGCCCCAGCGGCGGTGGGAACAGATCAGAAGGCCACGGAATACTGCGCGCCGAGAATCCAGACGCGGGCATCGTAGGCGCCCTTCACATAGCCTCGGCCCAGCGCGGCCTGGTTGTTGTCGATCTTCGACTCGGGCACGTAGAGGTAGGCCACGCCCAGATCCAGCATGGACGACTTGTCGATCTTCACCTGGGCGCCCGTGGTGAGCCAGGTGCGGTTGTTGTCGGGCAGGGAGACCAGGCGGTGCTGGGCATCCGGCACCGGCGTCTGATCGTAGGCCAGCCCGAACTTCAGCTTGACGGCATCGGTGTAGCGGTAGTTCGCGCCCAGAGCATAGCGCCAGGTGTCGCGGAAGTGCGTGTCGAGGGTCTGCACCGTGGCACCGCGGAGAGCCCCGGAAGTGCGCACGATATCCACCTTGGGAATGCTGCTCCAGCCGGTCCAGGAGATGTCACCGAGCATCTCCCACTTGTCGTTGAGGCTCTGCACCACCGACAGGATGAAGGTGTCGGGCAGTTCCACATCTGCCTTGGCGCTGCCAGTAGTGAGTGCCGGCGAGGCCCCCGCCGCAGGCCCCGAGACAGCCAGGCTGCCGGTCAGCTCATGCTTGATCTTCGAGCGGTAGGACACACCGACCTTGGTCGTCGGGCTCACGGTGAACAGTGCTCCCACGTTCCAGCCCCAGTTGTTGTCGCCCGCATTCAGGGTGGCATGGGTGGCAGACAGTGCCGCAGAGGTCACCGTGGCGAGGCGGGAATATTCCGCTTCCATGCGCTGGTAATTGATACCCGCCCCCAGCGAGACCTTGTCATTCACCCGCCAGGCCACGCTGGGGTTGATGTTGTAGGTCTTGATGTCGAACTTCACGGCCTGGGCGCCGCCCAGCCAGGGGCTGTCGTACTCCGTCACCAGACCGAAGGGGGCACCGAAACCAACGCCCACGTAAACATCCTTGGTCAGCCCCCAGGACAGGTAGCCGTTGGGAATGGCCGCCCAGCTGCCCGCATCGTTGCCGGTGCCCGTACCGGACAGCACTCCGGTGCTGGAGCCGCGGTCACTGAACTTGAAGGTGGGGCGCACCAGCGAGACCCCCACCGAGGCCTCACGCGCCTGAAGCTGGGTCATGCCTGCCGGGTTGAAGAAAATGGTACTGGCGTTCTCGGCCACGGCGGCCGAGCCGGCATACGCGTTGCCGATCCCGCTGGCATTCTGTTCCAGCAACTGGAATCCTGCGGCGCCGGCCTGCCCTGCTGCCAGCCCCATGGCAAGACAGGACATCAGGCGAGCGATCGTCTTCATCTTCATTTATGCGTCTCCTCACAGATGGGCAATAGGCATGTGGTCCGACCGTGGGCTGCCCCAACCCCGGGGGATTTTAGAACTGCGCGGCCCTGCGGCTTTGCAGCACCAGCTTGAAGCGTTGCATTCACACGACACTCTCGGGCGGCAGATCCTGCTTCTGGCCGCTGGCACTCACCGCCACATAGGTCAGGGTGGCTTCGGTGACCTTGACCACCACGGGCGCATCCGGATTGCGCTCGGCAAAGACCTCTACATCCACCGTGACCGAGCTGCGACCGACACGGACGATGCGTGCGTAGAAGCTGACGACATCGCCCACCGAGACCGGCTGCTTGAACACGAAGGCGTTCACCGCCACCGTCGCAACACGCGACCGTGCCCGCTGACGGGCCGGCAGGGAGCCGGCGATGTCCACCTGGGACATGATCCAGCCGCCGAACACGTCACCGGCCGGGTTGGTGTCCGCCGGCATCGGCATGACGCGGAGCACCGGCATTTCGTTGGGGGGCAGGCGGGTGGGCTGATTGCACATGATCGACTCCACAAATGGCTAACCGGCGCGATGCGTCGTCCGGAGATGGTTGAAAGGCCCGCCGGTGAAGGGCGCGAAGCCGGTACCGAATATTACCCCGGCATCTGCCAGATCCTCATCTGCCACGACACCATGTGTAACACATGCTTGAGCGGCAGCCAGCAGGGGCGCGAGGATCCGTCCGGCCAGCCCTTCAGGCGGCACGCCTGCCGCCGGCTTGCTGACCTTGCCATCGGGCCAGGGGTAGAAGCCCTGCCCGCTCTTCTTGCCCAGATGTCCGGCCGCCACCCGGTCGGCCAGGCCGCGGGGTAACGCGGCACCGGCACCGGCGAGCGCCTGGCCGGCCGCCACGGCGATGTCCAGGCCCACCGTGTCGATCAGCTCGATCGGCCCCATGGGCATGCCGAAGTCGGTCAATGCCGCGTCGATGGTGGCGGGCGCGATGCCCTCATCCACGCAGCGGAGCGCTTCGTACATGTAGGGCCCCAGTACCGCATTGACCAGAAAGCCCGGCGCATCCCTGACCGGCAGGGGCAGCTTGTCGAGTCGGCGCACGAAGGCTGCAGCCCGCCGGAAGACCTCATCGTCGGTGAGCGCGCCCTGCACCACCTCGACCAGCGGCATCACCGCCACCGGATTGAAGAAATGGATGCCGGTCAGCCGCGCAGGCTCCCGCAAGGCGGTGGCGATGTCGCCGATGCGCAGGCTTGAGGTGTTGGAGGCCAGCAGCGCATCGGGCCGCGCCTGCTGCTCCAGCCGCGCGAACAGCGCCCGCTTGGCCTCCAGGTTCTCGTAGATCGCCTCGATGATCACGTCAGCGCGGGCCACGCCGTGGCCCTGCGGGTCGGCGATGAGCCGGTCGAGGGCGAAGCGCGCCTCCCGTGGCTTGCCCTTGAACTTGCGCTCGAAGCGTCTGGCAGCCCGAGCCACCACCGGAGCAATGCGTTCGACGCACTGGTCCTGCAGGGTCACCGTCATGCCGCGCAGGGCACACTCGATGGCGATGTCGCCGCCCATCACCCCGGCACCCACCACATGCACGCGGCGCGGCGAAAAGTCGGCACCCTTGCCGAAGCCCTTCAAACGCTCCTGCAGGAAGAACACCCGGATCAGGTTGCGGGCGGTGTCGGAACCGAACAAGGCGCCCAGGGACGCGGGCGCGCCCTCCGGAACCGCCAGCGCGTTACCGCTGTAGCGTTCCCATACATCGATGATCGCCCAAGGCGCCGGATAGTGCTGACGCGGCGCCTTGGCCGCCACCTGCTTGCGCGCCCCGGCTGCCACCACGGCGCGCAGCGGGCCGTTGAGCAGGCGCTGCAACAGGGGGGGACGCCGCACCGGCTGCCCGGAGAGCAGGGTCAGGCGGGCCGCGTTGTCCATCACCCGGGCCGGCACGCAGGCGTCGGCGAGGCCCAGGCGACGGGCCTTGGCCGCATCCACCCCCTTGCCGGTGAGCATCAGGTCGAGGGCGGCGGCGGGGCCGATCAAGGCCGGCAGCCGCCGCATGCCGCCCCAGGCGGGGTAGATGCCGAGCATCACCTCGGGGAGCGCCAGGCGGGTGCCGGGCTCCTCCACCACGATCCGGTAGCGGCAGGCCAGGGCCAGCTCCAGGCCTCCGCCCATGCAATGGCCGCGGACCAGGGCCAGCGTGGGATAACGTACCGACGCCAACCGCTCGAACAGAGTCCAGCCCTTGTCCACCAGCGCACGGGCGGCGGCGGCAGAGTCGATACGGGTGAACTCCTCGATGTCGGCGCCGGCGATGAAGCCAGCCGCCTTGCCTGAGCGGATCACCAGCCCGCTGGGTGGCTGCACCTCGAGCCGGTCGAGCAGCGCGCCCAGTTCGCTCAGCACGGCGCGGCCCAGGGTATTGGCGCCCGCCTCCGCCACGTCGAGGGTGGCCCAGGCGATGCCGTCCGGGTCACGCTCCAGCTTCCAGTGTTTCAGATCCATCATCAGACCGCCTCCACCAGCATGGCGCCACCCAGGCCGCCGCCGATACAGATGCTCGCCAGGCCCCGCTTGCCGCCCGTCCGGCGCAGGGCTTCCAGCACATGCAGGACGATGCGCGCGCCGCTGGCACCGACCGGGTGGCCCAGGGCCACCGCGCCGCCATCCACGTTGAGCCGGGCCGGGTCCAGTTCGCCCAGGGCGCCGGGCAGGTCCAGGCGCGTGCGGCAGTAATCGTCGTCCAGCCAGGCCCGCTGGCAGGCGATCACCTGCGCCGCGAAGGCTTCGTTGATCTCCAGCAGGTCCAGGTCATCCAGGCCCAGCCCCTGGCGCTTCAGGATGGGCGTGGCCGCATGGATCGGCCCCAGGCCCATGCGCTCGGGCTCCAGCCCGGCCCAGTGGCTGTCCACAATGCGGCCGAGGGGTTCCAGCCCGAAGCGCTCGACAGCCTCGGCCGAGGCCAGCACCAACCAGGCCGCGCCATCGGTGATCTGAGAGCTGTTGCCGGGGGTGACACGACCGTACTTCTTGTCGAAGAAAGGCTTGAGCTTGGCCAGGCCGGCCATCGAGACATCACGGCGCAGGCCGTCATCCGCCGCAAAGACGCTGCCGTCCCGGCCGATCAGGGGCACCAGCTCGCGGCTGAAATGGCCGGCGTCCTGGGCGGCGGCCACGCGCCGGTGGCTCTCCACGGCGAAGCTGTCCATCTCTTCCCGGCTGATGCCGAAGTGCCAGGCCAGGTTCTCGGCGGTCTGCCCCATCAGCTGACCGACAATCGGGTCGGTGAGGCCCTTCATGATGGCGATCACCGGCGCCAGGTAACCGGGCCGGAAACGCCGGGCCATCGCCAGCTTCTGTCCGAAGCTGCGGGCCTGCATCCAGCCGGCAAACCAATGCACCATCGCATCGGAGTAGAGCAGCGGCGCCCGCGACAGGGCATCCACCCCGCCGGCCAGCACCAGCTGCGAGCGCCCGCACAGGATGTTGGCGATCGCCGAATCGATGGCCTGCATGCCCGACGCGCAGTTGCGCATCACCGTCCAGCCCGGCACCTTGATGCCGCAGCCCATGCGCAGGGCCACCACCCGCCCGATGTTCACCTCGTCCGGCGACGGACTGGCACAGCCCAGGATGACCTCGTCGAGCTGTTCGGGCGCAAAGCGCTGGCGGGCCAGCAAGGCACTGCCGGCGGCCGTCGCCAGGTCGGAGGCGGCGAAAGGGCCCGGCGCATTGCGCGCTTTCAGGAAGGGGCTGCGGGCACCGTCGATGATGTAGATGGGCGACTTCATGGTTCCGATCCGTGGGGGGCAGATACCGGGGGCGACTCAGGCGGCCTCGCGCCGGTCCGAGGCCTGCCCGGCGAGGCGCGCGGAGAGGCCCAGGTCGTGCGGAAAGTCGTCGACCCGGATGACCTTGTCGCGCAGCTCACCGCGGCGCACGATCAGATCGTGCTCCTCGCGGCTGATGATGCCCACCGCGAGGGCCGCGTCATACAGCGCATCCACGCCACCACCGACCAGCAGGCCGGGCTTGAACTGACCGTTCTTGATGGCCTTGCGCACCTTGGCCTCGACCGGCTCGGCCGCGAGGGTGGCTTGCAGGGCGGCCTCGAGGGCGCCCACCGGCTCCTCCACGTCGTCGGGCACGAACACGTCCGAGGTCAGACGGTCGCGGGTGGCCGAGGGTTCGATCAGCAGGCGGGCGACCTCATGGCCGAGCCGGTCGGAAGGCACGAAGTACGGACGGCCCAGGGGGAACACCACGATCCGCCGCAGCAGGGTGGCAAACAGGCGGTTCGGGAAGTTGGCAATGACGCCCTCGAAGGCGTTCTGGGCCTTGAACATGCAGTCCCAGATGGCCCAGTGCATCAGCGGCGCATCCTCGGCCTTGCGTCCTTCGGACTCGTAGCGCTTGAGGGTGGCGGAAGCCAGGTACATCAGGGACAGGATGTCGCCGAGGCGGGCCGAGAGCTTCTCCTTGCGCTTCAGGGCGCCACCCAGGGTGCCCATGGACAGATCCGACAGGAAGGCGAAGGCGGCCGAGAAGCGGGTGAGCTGCTGGTAGTAGCGGCGGGTTTCCGGCGCCACGTCGATGGGCACCGAGACGAAGTGGGAGCCGGTCAGGCCCATCACCATGGCCCGGGCGGCGTTGCTCACGGTGTAGCCGATGTGGCCCCAGAAGGCGGCATCGAAGGCCTTCAGGTCGCCGGCGCGGGCCGCATCCATCTCCTTGAGCACATAGGGATGGCAGCGGATCGCGCCCTGTCCGAAGAGGATCAGACTGCGGGTGAGGATGTTGGCGCCCTCCACGGTGATGCCCACCGGGATCTGCTGGTAGGCCCGGCCGAGGAAGTTTTGCGGGCCGAGGCAGATGCCCTTGCCACCGATCACGTCCATGCCGTCATTGACCGACTGGCGGGCCCGCTCGGTGACATGGAACTTGACGATGGCCGACACCACGGACGGCCGCTCACCCAGGTCGATGGCGCCTGCAGTCATGACCCGCGCGGCGTCACACAGGTAGGCGTTGGCACCGATGCGGGTGAGTGCCTCCTCGACCCCCTCGAACTTGCCCACCGCCGTCTTGAACTGATAGCGCACCCGCGCATAGGCCCCCACGGTGCGGGCGGTCATCTTGAGCATGCCGGTGTTGGAGCCCGGCAGGGAGATCGAGCGGCCGGCCGCCAGGCATTCCATCAACATGCGCCAGCCCTGCCCGGCCATCTTCGGGCCGCCGATGATGAACTCGAGGGGCATGAACACGTCGCTGCCGCGGATCGGGCCGTTCATCCACACCGCGTTGAGCGGGAAGTGGCGGCGCCCGATATCCACCCCCGGGTGGTCATGGGGGACCAGCGCGCAGGTGATGCCGAGATCCTCCCCCTCGCCCAGCAGGTGCTCCGGGTCGTACAGACGGAAGGCCAGGCCGAACACGGTACATACCGGCGCCAGGGTGATGTAGCGCTTGTCGAAGCTGACCCGCATGCCCAGCACCTCGCGGCCCTGATAGAGGCCCTTGCAGACCACCCCGGCGTCGGGGATGGAGGCGGCATCGGAACCGGCCCACGGGCTGGTCAACGCGAAGGCGGGGATCTCCTGGCCCCGGGCCAGGCGCGGCAGGTAATGCTTCTTCTGCTCCGGGGTACCGTAGTGCAGCAGCAACTCGGCCGGGCCGAGGGAATTGGGCACCATCACCGTCACGGCGGGCGCCGACGACCGGGTGGACAGCTTGGTCACCACCTGGGAGTGGGCATAGGCCGAGAAGCCCTTGCCGCCGAACTCCTTGGGAATGATCATGCCCAGGAAGCCCTTTTCCTTGATGTAGTTCCACACCTCGGCGGGCATGTCACCGGCTTCTGTACATTCCCAGTCGCGGGTCAGGCGGCACAGCTCGGTGGTCTCCACATCGAGGAAGCGCTGCTCCTCGGGGGTGAGACGCGGCGCCGGATAGGCCTGCAGTCGGGTCCAGTCGGGCTTGCCCGCAAAAAGCTCGCCTTCCCACCATACCGTTCCAGCCTCAAGGGCGTCCTTCTCGGTCTGGGACATGGACGGCAGCGCCTTGCGGAAGGCCTTGAAGATGCCCGCCGTCACCAGGCTGCGACGCAGCCCCGGCAGCAGGAACACCGCGCCTGTCACAGCCACGGCGCCCAGCACGCCGACCGTCAGCGCCAGCGGCCAGCGCGCCAGCCCGCCGAGGGCAGCAAGCCACAGCAACACCGCTCCATACCAGGCAAAAAAAGGCGCTCGCCCGTAGGCGAGCGCGACCACCAGGGGAGGGAGGGAAACCAGGAACCAGTACGACATGAGCCATCTCCTTTTACTCGGCGCCGTCTTTGCAGCGCACTTTTATGAATGCGGGGTACTGCCTGCGGCCTAGCGCAGTGATGCGTCGGCCAGGGGGGCGCGCAGACCGCCGAGCAGGAAGCTCATCAGTCGCGGCGCCAGCTGGGCGGGGTCTTCGTCATCGAACTTGCCGGTCACCAGCTGCAGGGCATCGGTGCCGGCGATGGCATAGGACATGGCGCCCATCATGAAATGGAAGCGCCACAGGATCTCCTTGCGATCCACCTCCGGCACGGCGCGGTACAGCGCGCTGAGGAAGCGATCCACGCACTCGGCGTATTCCTCGGCCAGGAACTGCCGGACGAACTCGCTGGGCTCGGTGTAGGTGCGACCGAGCAGGCGCATGAAAGTGTGGCCGCCCCCCTCCACGTCAGCCGCCATGCGCAAAGCGGTACCGAAGAAGGCGTCGACGATCCGGCTGGGCTTCACGGGGGCCCCGGCGGCCTCGACCTCCAGATCCTCGAGGGCGGCGATCCGCGCCTGGTTGAGGCTGGTCAGGCGACGCCGGAAGACCTCCTGGATCAACAGCTCCTTGGTCCCGAAGTGGTAATTCACCGCCGCCAGGTTCACCTCGGCCCGGCTGGTGATCATGCGCATGGAAGTACCGTCGAAGCCGTTCTCCATGAACAGCACCTCAGCCGCATCCAGGATGCGGCTACGGGTATCCATCGTCCTGCTGCCCGCCTCTGCCATTCCGAGTCTCCCTGTTGGTAGCGCCTGCTGCGGAGGTCGCCATCCCGGCGGTCTTCTGAGCCCACACCCGCCGCCGGAATTCATTAAAACGTTTGTTTGAATCATACATTGGATTTATTCGCTGTCAACGCCCTCGGCAACATCAAGCGTGAGGCAGGACGCCTACCCCTGCGGCAGATCGGAATTGCGGGCTTCCCCCTCGGTGGCCGACGTCTGGACCGGAAACCCGCCGTGGCTTACGCCGGCTTCAACACCATGAGGAAGTACACGACGACCATCGCCGAAAACGCCGGATAGCCGAGCACCTCCCAGCGACGGGCATAGACCCAGTACACGTCGGGAAGAGGCTTCTTCTGTTCATGGGCGGCGATGGCCATCCTGCCCATCTTGATCTGGTACCAGACGACGGGCAGCCAGCAGACGCCGGCCAGTGCATACAGCCCGAGGGACGCAAGGATCCAGAGGGAGTCCAGGGGGAAGCCGGCCCGGTGGATCATGTATGCGCCGGAAATAGGCTGGACGATGACCGCCGGAGTGGTGAACCACCAGTCCGCCTTGACCACCAGGCGGGAGACCACGGCAATGGCCTCCACCGACCGGGACCGATTGACAAAGAACAGGTAGAAGGCCGTCCCGAAACCCGTGCCGACCATCAGCACCGACGAGAGGATGTGGATCGCCTTGATGGTCAGGTAGTCCATGATGTCGACTCCGAACTGAGGATGAGAAGACTGGCCAGGATGGGGAGATTCTTGATGACCGGGCCGAAGGGGTGGCTCAGAAACTCCGGGATGGCGATGGCGATGAGTACGGAGTATCCGGCGACGAGTCCCGCCTGCAGCGCCCACAACGCCCGCCCCGGATACCAGATGCATGCAATCCCCATCATGAGATCCAGCATCGAAGCCCCGTAAAGGGCCGCCTCCGCAGGCCAACCCACCAGCCCCACGCGTTCCAGCAGGGCCAGGCTCTCCGCGGGCGGATGAACGAAGGCACTGACCCATGCCGTCACGATCCAGACCCAGGCCAGCGCATGACGGAGCAACGGAGCACGCCAGGCCGCCAGGGCGCGCATCCGCAACACCTCTGCGCACTGCGGCGCGATGAACTGATCGATCCGCTTCGGTGCACGCCCAAGCAGACGGGTGACTCCAGCCGCGTCCGCGGCATTGCCAGCCCGGAGCATCCGCCAGTTGTCGGGTGTCAAGGCAGAACCGGGGATCCACGCCGCCAGGCGCGCGGCGCACGCCATCACGGGTGCAGGAACGGTCAGACGCAAGGGCCTGCCAAAGCCCATGGCGCGCCGATAGACGTCCAGCATCTCGGGGTAGGAGACGGGTGAGCCCCCCACCATGTCGATCTGCTGCCCGGACGGTACCGAGGGGCGGATCGCCCGCTCGAAGCCCTCGACCAGGTCGTCAATATGGATCGGCTGAAACCGCGCCTGCCCCAGATCGGGAACGGGAATCACCGGCAGGCTCGCCAGCGTCCGGAACATGGCGGCCGAGATCCCGTCCGTTCCATACACCAGGGAAGGCCGCAGGATCTGCCACTCGATGGGCAGGCTCATCAGGACGTGATCGGCTGCGTACTTGCTCCTGAAATAGGGCGTATCGCCGCGCTCGGCCCCCAGCGCCGAGATCTGGATGACCCGTCTGACCCCCGCCTCGACGCACGCGGCAAACAATGCAGCCGGGGCTCGATGATGGATGTCGTCAAAGCGCGCCTTCCGGCTTTCGGTGATGATCCCGACTGCATTCACTACCACGTCGATCCCTTCCAGACGCCCACGCCACAGGCCTGGATCCGTATCCCTGGCGTAGTCGATGCCCACATCCCCAGGGCGTTCCGGCTGCCGTACCCCCCGCACGACCGTGTGGCCACAACGGGCAAGGTGATGGCAGAGGGCGCGTCCGATGAAACCCGATGCCCCGCAGACCAGGATGCGCAGCGGGCGCGCCGGAGAGGCTTCGGTGATGCAGTTCAAGACTTCCACGGGAATCTCCTAAAAAGACAGATATTTCTGTAAAAACAGAAATAAAAAAGCAAAAAAAATGGGGCGGCAAAGCCCCTGCCCTCAGTCGTCGTCACGTCTTCCTGCGGATCGCCTGGCTGATCCGGGCGCTGACACCGAGGGTCTTCATCAGCGTTTCAGGTTTGTACCTGAGCATCTCATCCGCCAGGGTGCTCATGATCTCGATGAACTTCAGGGTCTCCTCGATCCGCTGCCGTGTGCCCTCCTCCTCCGCCTCGATGGCAGGATTGTCCAGGCAGGCCCGGAGGGCCACCGCCGTCGGATCGATCTCGCGCTGACGCCGACCTGCCACGATCAGCTTGAACAGCTCCCAGACATCCGTCGATGTCTCGAAATGGTCGCGGCGGTCGCCCTTGATATGGACAACCCGCACCAGGTTCCAGGACTGGAGCTCCTTCAGGCTGGTGCTGACGTTCGAGCGCGCCACCCCGAGGGTTTCGGTGATCTCCTCCGCATCCATGGGGCGCGCGGCCAGATAGAGAAGGGCATGAATCTGGGCGACCGTGCGATTGACGCCCCAGCGGGACCCCATCTCCCCCCAGTGGAGGACGAAGCGTTCGGCGATTGGTTTGAGTTCCATGGCATGAACTCTACACCATCGTTTATTTCTGTCAATACAGAAATAAATGTAATTAAATTCCGGCCAGCTCCGTCCTACACCACCATCTGCGCCAGCCCCGTCACCCCCACCGGCGCCTCGGCCAGCCAGGGGATCAGCGCACAGCGGGGCGCCAGCTCATCCGCCACCTTGCGGATGAAGGGCAGTTCGCTGGCACCGCGCTGGCAAAGCAGGGGGTCGGTGGTGCCGCTGGCAAGCAGCGCCTGATTGATCACCCAGGCATGCGGCTCGATGCCGGCCCGCGCCAGGTCGCCCTGCAGGCGCTCGGCCTCGTGCACCGGTGTGGCCTCCGGCAGGGTGACGATCAGCACATGGGTGTAGGCCTTGTCCCGCAGGCGCGGCAGCAGCTGGCGCACCGAATCCGGCATGTCGCCCTGGGTGCGCATCACCTCCCGGTGATAGGCCTCGGCGGCGTCGAGCAGCAGGATGGTGTGGCCGGTCGGTGCGGTGTCGAGCACCACGAAGCCGTCGCGCCCCTCATCCACCGTCCGGGCAAAGGCCCGGAACACCGCGATCTCCTCGGTGCAGGGCGAACGCAGGTCCTCCTCCAGCATGGCCAGGCCACCCGCATCCAGCTGGGTACCCGCCTTGGCGAGCACTTCGGCGGTGTAATCCGCTACCTCCTGCCGAGGATCGATGCGGGTCACCTTCAAGCCGTCGACGCTGCCATCCAGCGTGGTGGCCAAGTGCGCGGCCGGGTCGGTGGTGGACAGCACCACCCTGCCCCCGCGACGGGCCAGGGCCACGGCAATCGCAGCCGCCACGGAGGTCTTGCCGACTCCGCCCTTGCCCATGGTCATGATGACACCATGCCCCGCGCAGGCCATCTCATCCACCAGGCCGGCCAGCCCCGGGGGCAGGCGCGTCTCCGGCATCCCGTCGAGGGTCGCCGGCTCAGCGCGTTCGGGATGCGCCATCAGGCGCAGGGACTCCAGCCCCACCGTCCCCCTGGGCAGGAAGGGGATGCGACTGGCGGGGAGTCCGGCCAGCGCCGCAGGCATGCCCACCAGCGCTTCGGCGGCACGGCGCGACATGGCGGCCGCCACCGGGTCTGCGGACTGCGGCGCGGAGAAGAGTCCGTTGATGGCCAGCACCTGGTTGCGGATGCCCAGCTCGGCGAGTTCGCCCCGTGTCCGCTCAGCCTCCCTCAGGGCGGACACCTCCGGCCGGGCGACCAGGATGATCGTGGTCTCGTCCGCATCCGACAGACGGGCCACCGTGGCCGCGTAAAGGGACTTCTGCTTCTCCAGGCCGGCCAGGGGTCCCAGGCAGGAGGCGCCCCCGGTGGACGAGGAGATGAACTCGTCCCAGGCCGTGGGCAGGGTCAGCAGGCGCAGGGTGTGGCCGGTCGGCGCGGTGTCGAAGATCACGTGGTCGAAACCCCGTGTGGCCTCGGGATCGCCCAGCAGCTTTGAGAACTCGTCGAAGGCCGCGATCTCCACCGTGCAGGCGCCGGAGAACTGCTCCTCCATGCTCTGGATGGCGGCCGCCGGGAGGATGCCCCGGTAAGGCCCCACCATGCGCTCCCGATAGGCACGGGCAGCCGCCTCGGGATCGATGTTGAGGGCGAACAGCCCCTCGGCCCCGGGTACCGCCGTCGGAGCCTGGTTCAGCCCGACCCCGAGCACCTCGTCCAGATTGGAGGCCGGATCGGTGCTTACGATCAGCACCCGCCTGCCTCCCTCGGCCAGCAGCAGCCCGGTGGCACAGGACAGGGAGGTCTTGCCCACGCCCCCTTTGCCGGTAAAGAACAGGAATCGGGTATTCACGGCGGGGAGCGACATGATCAAGGCTCCCAGGTCAGCAGCAACCCGACTTCGGATCGCAGCACGCGGTGCCGATCCTGATGTGCGGCTTCTCCTCGGTGCGCAGCGCCACGCCGAGCTTCTGCGCCAGTTGCTGGCGGGACGGATACAGGCCGGTGGAGATGATGTGACCATCCAGGGTCAGCACCGGCAACCGGTCCATGCCTGCCTCCATCTCCTTCACGATGGCGGGATTGGCCGCGAAGGCCTGGGGCTCCTGGCCGAGGTTGTGGCGGCTCACCGTCACGCCATGCTCCTCCAGCCATTTGAGATCGGCGGCGAACTGGGCCAGCACCGGATCCACATCCACACCGCATACCCCGGTGGAACAGCACATCGCGGGATCGAACACTTCGAGCTTTTTCATGACAGTCTCCAGAACATGTGAAGGGCTCCAGGCCAGCCCTGGGATGAACTCAACACCCGGCAAGGCGTCCGGGCAGGATCTCAGGCGCCCTCGCCTGCGCACTGCCGACGCTTGGCGATGGTGTCGCAGGTGGCGGTCTTGGGCAGGCAGGACGCACCCTGACAACAGTTACGGGTGAGATAGGCGATCAACTCGTCCATCGTGGCGTACTCGGCGCAGTAGCGGATGAATCGGCTCTCCTTCTGGCCGCGGATCAGCCCGACCCGGCTCAGGTGGGCCAGATGAAAGGACAGGGTGGCGGGCGGCAGGCCCAGCCTGTCTCCGATCGCACTCGCCACAATCCCCTCCGGCCCGGCCTCGACCAGCAACCGGAACACACTCAGACGGGACTCGTGGCCGAGGGCGGCAAGCAGTTCGGCAGCATTCGGCGTTTCCATGTTTCCATAATAGTCGAAATATCATTATGCGGGGGTCTTCTTACCAGAAGTGTTCAAACCTGCTTGACTTGGAGTGCACTCAAACTTTTAGGATCGATCCATGGAATCCCATCTGAGCATCACTGAGGTGGCCGCGCACACCGGACTCAGCGCCCACACGCTGCGTTACTACGAACGCGCAGGCCTGATCGCCCCCGTGGCGAGGGCGCCGGGCGGCCAACGCCGCTATGCCGCCGCCGACCTCGAATGGATCGGGTTCCTGCTGCGCCTGCGCGAGACACGCATGTCCATCGGACAGATGCAGGTCTTCGCCAGGCTGCGCGGTGAAGGGGCCGCCAGCACGGCGGAACGCCGGCAGATGCTGGAGACGCATCTCCAGGAGGTGGAGGCATCCATCAAGGCCATGCAGGACGCCGCCCGCGCCCTGCAAGCCAAGATCGAGCACTACCGGACGCTCGAGGCGTCCCTTCAGGACACACCCAAAAAGACCGGAAGGACAAAGCCATGCCCATGAACACGCCCCACACGCCGAGCCGCTACGAGATGGGACTCGCCCGACTGCGCCAGATCGACGGTGAGGCCGGCGAGCGGGTGATCGACAGCCTGGCCGACATCGCACCGGACTTCGCTCGTTATCTGATCGAATTTCCGTTCGGCGACATCTACTCGCGGCCCGGCCTGGACCTGCGCAGCCGCGAGATCGCCGTGATCGCCGCCCTGACCGCCATGGGCAACGCCGCACCGCAACTGAGGGTACATCTGCAGGCGGCCCTCAATGTGGGCGTCACGCGCCAGGAGATCGTCGAGATCATCATGCAGATGGCCGTTTACGCCGGCTTTCCGGCAGCCCTCAACGGTCTCTCGGCAGCCCGTGAGGTCTTCGCGGTGGCCGATGGGCCGACCTAACGCGGGGCTTCTGCCGGGCGCACCGGCACGAACAGCCGCTCATTGCCCCGCTGCACCAGCAGCGCGATGGTGCCGCTGGTGGCCTTGAAGACCTCTCGGGCCTGGTCGATGCCGGCCACGGGCTTGCCCGCCACACTCAGGATCACGTCGCCAGCCTGCACACCGGCGAGCTGGGCCGGGCCCTCCACCACGTCCACCAGCACCCCCTCGACCACCCCGATGGCCAGCCGCTCGGCAGGCAGCAGCGGGCGCAGTTGCAGGCCGAAGCGCGCCTGCAGGTAGGCGTCCCGGGGCGCCTGGGGCGGCAGGCTGACCGGCTTGCCGGCATCCCCCAGGATCACTTCCAGGTGCAGGGTGCGCCCATCGCGCCACACCTCGAAAGCCAGGTGCTGGCCGGGCTGGGCCAGAGTGACCAGGGTCTGCAGATCAGCGGCGGCGGCGATGGGCCGCGCTCCCACCTTGAGGATCACATCACCGGGCAGCAGGCCTGCCTGGGCGCCCGGACTACCGCGCAGCGTGTCGAGCACCAGCGCGCCCGCCGGGGCGGGAAGCTTGAACGCCTCGGAGAGGGACTGGTTCATCTCCTGCACGGTCACCCCCAGCAGACCATGGGACACATGGCCGGTGGCAAGGATCTGCTGCTGCACCTTCAAGGCGATGTCGATGGGAATGGCGAAACTGAGGCCCTGGAAGCCGCCGGTGCGGCTGTAGATCTGCGAGTTGATGCCCACCACCTCGCCGCGTGCATTGAACAGCGGTCCGCCGGAGTTGCCCGGATTGACGGCCGCATCGGTCTGGATGAAGGGCACCCCGCTGCCATCCGGCAGGGAGCGCCCCTTGGCGCTGACCACCCCGGCGCTGACACTGTTCTCGAAGCCGAAGGGCGAGCCGATGGCGAGCACCCACTGCCCCACCTGCAGCTCGGTCGGGTTACCCACCTTGACGGTGGGCAGCTGCTTCGCATCGATGCGCAGCACGGCGATGTCGGTACGCTTGTCGCTGCCCAGCACCTGAGCCCGGAACTCGCGCCTGTCGGTCAGCTTGACGACCACGTCGTGGGCGCTGGCAATGACGTGGGCGTTGGTCAGGATCAGCCCGTCCTCGCTGACGATGAAACCGGACCCCTGCCCCCTCACCGGCACCTGCATGCTGGCCCCGCTGCCGCCGAACTGCTGCTGGAAGCGGCGCAGGAACTGCTGCATGGAGTCCGGATCGGAATCGTCACTGGCCGGATCGGCGGTCTCCGGCCCCACCGTCACCTGGCGCACGCCGCTGACGCTGATGTTGACCACCGCCGGGCCGTAGCGCTGGGTGATCCGGGCGAAATCCGGGACCCCCACGGTGGCGACGGGCGAGGTGTCAGCCGCCGGCGCGGCCACAGCGGGCCCGCAGGGGGCAAGGAGGGCGGCCAGCACAACAGACAGGCTCGATGCAAGGCGATGACGGGCGGCGGGATTGGGCATGGGGCCAGGCTTCCGGACAGGGCTGTGGGTGGGCGGGCGATCCGCGGCACACAGGATCGCGGCACACATTATGACGCGACTCCTCCTCCGTACAGCGCCCCGCCGCGCAAAAGCCGACCGGCGGGCGGCGGCCCTCAGTCCGGGCGCCTGCCCACCCCGCCCCCGGCATTCTTGGCCAGCAGCACCGCCGCCACCAGGCGCCGGGCAGCCAGGTCATTGGCACTGCGCTGGGCCGTCAGGTGGGTGGCCTGGGCGGTGGCCACATTGAGGAAGCTCACCGTACCGGCCTTGTACTGGTTGAGGGCGATGCTCTCGGCCTCGGCGGCGGCGGCCACCGAGGCCGCCTGCTCCACCGCCGCCTCATCCAGCAAGCGGGCGGCGGACAGGTTGTCCTCGACCTCCTGGAAGGCCACCAGCACGGTCTGGCGATAGGTGGCGACGGCCTGCTCCCAGCTGGCCTGGGCCTGGCCGACCGCGGCTTTCTTCGCGCCCGCATCGAAGATCGTCGCCGCCAGTGTCGGCCCGAGGGACCAATAGCGGCTGGGCACGGTCAGCAGATCCTCGATCTGCGAGCGCCGGAAACCAGTGGAGGCGCTCAGGCCCAGCACCGGAAAACGGGCCGCCTGGGCCGCCCCGATGGCGGCATTGGCGGCCGCCACCCGACGCTCGGCCGCCGCGATGTCGGGCCGCCGCTCCAGCAGGGTCGATGGCAGGGTGACCACCACCGGCGCAGGCGGCAGGGGCGCGTTCGACACAGGCAGGCTGAAACCCGCCGGCGGCTGCCCGGTGAGCACGGCCAGGGCATGTTCGTACTGGCTGCGGGACAGACGCGCGTCCAGTGCCGATGCCCGCGCGCTGCGCAACTGGCTCTCCGCCTGGACCACGTCGGCCTTGCTGGCGACCCCGGCGCCGTAGCGGTTGCGGGTGAGCGCGAGGGAACGCTCGTAGGCCGCCACCGCCGCTTCGAGCAATTGCTGCTGGCGTTCGGCGGCGCGCAGCTGGAAATAGGTCTGGGCCAGGCTGGCATGGGCCGACAGGCGCGCCGCGGCGAGGTCCGCCTCGCTGGCCTGGACCCGCTCGTCGGCGGCCTCCACGTTGCGGGCGATGCGCCCCCAGATCGGAAGAGCGTCGTGTAGGGAAAGAGTGTAGATCTCGGTGGTCG
>CALBTT010000038.1 GCA_937967645.1 uncultured Zoogloea sp. | reverse complement strand
CCAGACTGAGAAGGCCCAGGCCTGGGCCGGCCTCGCGTAGTCGGAGGCAGCGCGGGCGGAGGCCCGCGCCAACGCCGCGCGGGCGCCCAGCGTGGACGGGACCGGTGCCCTGAGCCCCCAGCAGCTGCAGCAATACCGCACCGCCGAGACCGCCGCCGACGCCCGCGTCAAGGCGGCCCGGGCCGGCCTCGACGCCGCCGACCTGCGCGTCCGGCACACCCGGGTGGTGGCCAGCGACGACGGCGTGATCTCCTTCCGGGCTCCCGTCGCCACCCTCGGCGCCGTGGTGCCCCAGGGCCAGGAGCTGTACCGCCTGATCCGCCAGCACCGCCTCGAATGGCGGGCCGAGGTGCCTGCCGCCGAGCTGGCCCGGCTCAGGGTCGGCCAGAAGGTCGTCGTCACCCCGCCCGCCGGCGGCAAGGTGAACGGCGTGGTGCGCACCATCGCCCCCACCGTGGACAGCCAGACCCGCAATGCCCTGGTCTACGTGGATCTCCCAGCCAGTGCCGGCAACGGCGCCGACGCACCACTCAAGGCGGGCATGTTCGCCCGCGGCGAGTTCGAGCTGGGCAAGGGCCGCGGCCTGACCCTGCCGCGCCAGGCGGTGGCCATGCGCGACGGCTTCAACTTCATCTTCCTGGTGGGCGCCGACCAGCGCGTGACCCAGACCAAGGTGGAGGTCGGCTACCGGGACACCGAGCGGGTCGGGATCAACACACCCCTGCCGGCCGACGCCCGGGTGGTGGCCAGCGGTGCCGGCTTCCTGAGCGACGGTGACCTGGTACAGGTCACCGCGGCGGGCAACAGCGCCGCCAAGGACAAGTGAGCGGCCCGCCATGAACTTCTCCGCGTTCTCCATCCGCAACCCCATCCCGGCGATCCTGCTCTTCGCCCTGCTGACCCTGGCCGGCCTGCTGGCCTTCCGCGGCTCCGGCGTGCAGGACTTCCCCGACATCGAACTGCCGGTGGTCACGGTCAGCGCCAGCCTGCCCGGCGCCGCCCCCGGCACCCTGGAGACCGAGGTGGCGCGCAAGCTGGAAAACAGCATCGCCACCCTGGCCCAGATCAAGAAGATGTACACCAACATCCTCGACGGAGAGGTGACCATCTCCATCGAGTTCGAACTGGAAAAGAACGCCAACGAAGCAGAGACCGAGGTCCGCGCGGCGGTGAGCCGGGTGCGCTCCGACCTGCCGGCCGACGTACGCGAGCCGGTGGTGGCCAAGATCCTCACCGCCGGGCGGCCGCTCGGTGCCTGGACGGTGACCTCGCCCTCCCTCGACGAGGAGGCCCTGAGCTGGCTGGTGGATGACGCCATCACCCGGCGCCTGCTCGCCGTGAAGGGCGTCGGCGCGGTCAAGCGCATGGGCGGCCTGTTGCGCGAGATCCGGGTGGAGCTGGACGCCGACCGCATGGCTGCACTCGGCGCGAGCGCTGCCGATGTCTCCCGCCAGCTGCGCAAGTCCCAGCTGGAAGCCCCCGGCGGCCGCGGCGATGTAGGTGGCGGCGAGCAGGCCGTACGCACCATCGCCACGGTGGCCAGCGCAGCCGACCTGGCCGCCATCGACATCCCCCTGCCCGATGGCCGCAGCGTGCGCCTGGAGCGCATCGCCCGGATCACCGACACCACCGCCGAACGCCGCTCCGTGGCGCTGCTGGACGGCAGTCAGGTGGTCGGCTTCGAGGTCTCCCGTACCAAGGGGGCCAGCGAGATCACCGTGGCGGCCGGCGTGCAGAAAGCCATAGCCGAGCTGCAGGCCGCCCACCCGGAACTGCGCATCGTGCACGCCTACGACAACGTGGCGCCGGTGCAGGAGAACTTCGACGGCTCCATGCAGCTGCTCTACGAGGGGGCCCTGCTGGCCGTGCTGGTGGTGTGGTGGTTCCTGCGCGACTGGCGCGCCACGGTGGTCGCCGCCATGGCCCTGCCCCTCTCGGTGATCCCCACCTTCCTGGGCATGTACTGGTTCGGCTTCACCCTCAACACCGTGACCCTGCTGTCCATGGCGCTGGTGGTGGGCATCCTGGTGGATGACGCGATCGTCGAGATCGAGAACATCGCCCGCCACCTGCGCATGGGCAAGACGCCCATCCAGGCCGCCATGGAGGCCGCCGACGAGATCGGCCTGGCGGTGATCGCCACCACCTTCGCCCTGGTCGCGGTGTTCCTGCCCACCGCCTTCATGGCGGGCATCGCCGGCAAGTTCTTCAAGCAGTTCGGGTGGACCGCCGTGCTGGCCATCCTGGCCTCCCTGGTGGTGGCCCGCCTGCTCACCCCGATGATGGCCGCCTACTTCCTCAGGCCGGTGGCCCACGGCGAGCTGCCCGAGGGCCGCATGATGCGGGCCTACATGCGCAGCATGCAGTGGTGCCTGCGCCACCGCCTGCTGACCCTGCTCGGCGCCATCGCCTTCTTTGTCGGCTCGGTGATGCTGATCCCCCTGCTGCCCACCGGCTTCGTGCCGCCGGCCGACCGGGCCCAGACCCTGGTGAACGTGGAACTGCCCCCCGGCAGCACCCTGCGTGAAACCTGGGACGCGGCCGAACAGGCGCGGGCTGCCATCAGCGACATGCCTGACGTGAAGACGGTGTTCAGCTCGGTGGGCGGCGGTGCCGCCGGCGACGGCTTCAACCCCGGCGCCGCGGCCGAGGTGCGCCGGGCCGTGCTCACCGTCACCCTCAGCCACCGCACCACCCGGCCGCGCAACCAGCAGGCGGTGGAGGTGGAGATGCGCGAGCGGCTGGCCAAGCTGCCGGGCATGCGCATCACGGTCGGCCCGGCGGACTCCGGGGTCAAGATGATCCTGGTGCTCAAGAGCGACGACCCGACCGCCCTGGCCACCGCCGCCCAGGCCGCCACCCGCGACCTGCGCACCCTGCAAGGCGTCGGCAACATCACCTCCAGCGCCAGCCTGGTGCGGCCCGAGGTGGTGCTGCGCCCCGACTTCGCCCGCGCCGCGGATCTGGGCGTGAGCGCGGACGCCATCGGCGACACGGTGCGCATCGCCACCGCCGGTGACTACGACGTGGGACTCGCCAAGCTCAACCTGGAGCGCCGCCAGGTGCCGATCCGGGTCAAGCTGAGCAACGACGTGCGGGCCGATCTGGAAGCCATCGGGCGCCTCACCGTGCCCGGCCGCCACGGCCCGGTGCAGCTCGCCAACGTGGCCGACATCCGCATCGACAGCGGCCCGGCCCAGGTGAACCGGATGGACCGCAGCCGCAACGTGATCCTCGAGGTGGAGCTCGGCCAACGCGAGCTGGGCGAGGTCTACAACGAGGCCCTGGCCCTGCCCAGCCTGCGCACGCTGCCGCCCGGCGTGCGCCTGGCCGACTCCGGCGATGCGGAGATGATGCAGGAGCTGTTCGGCAGCTTCGGGCTGGCCATGGGCATCGGCGTGCTGTGCATCTACATGGTGCTGGTGCTGCTGTTCAAGGGCTTCACCCAGCCGGTGACCATCCTGGCGGCCCTGCCGCTGGCCATCGGCGGCGCCTTCGTGGCCCTGCTGGCAACCCGCAGCAGCTTCTCCATGCCGTCGCTGATCGGCCTGCTGATGCTGATGGGGGTGGTGACCAAGAACTCCATCCTGCTCATCGAGTACGCCATCGAAGCCCGCCGTGGCCGCGGCGGCGCGCCGATGAGCCGCTTCGATGCCCTGGTGGATGCCTGCCGCAAGCGGGCCCGCCCGATCGTCATGACCTCCCTCGCCATGGGCGCCGGCATGCTACCCATCGCCATGGGCCTGGGGGCCGACCCGAGCTTCCGCGCACCGATGGCGATCGCCGTGATCGGGGGTCTGATCAGCTCCACGCTGCTGAGCCTGTTGGTGGTGCCGGCGGTATACACCTACGTCGATGACCTCGAGGACCTGCTCGCCCGCCTGAACGACCGCCTGCGCGGCCGCAAGCGCCCCGTGGCGGCCGTAGAATGAGGACCGGCGCGCATTTGCCATGGGGAACGAATGGGATTAGCCTAGGTCAGGAATCATAGAGGGCCATGACAAGCGGCCCCACCCACCTTCCTTTCATTCCGCACAACATACGGAGAACGTCATGAGCGACGCACAAGTTACCAAGGACAAACTGGTTTCCGATTTCAAGGCCGTGGTGGCCGACACCGAGGAACTGCTCAAGCTCACCGCCGGCCAGGCCGGCGACAAGGTCGCTGACGTGCGTGGCCGCCTGAGCGAGAAGCTGGTTTCCGCCAAGTACAAGCTGCAGGACCTGGAAGCCGCGGTGGTGCAGAAGACCAAGGCTGCCGCCCGCGCCACCGACGATTATGTGCATGACAACCCCTGGAAGTCCGTCGGCGTGGCCGCGGGCGTGGGCTTCCTGCTCGGCCTTCTGGTCAATCGTCGTTAAACCCCGCTCCCCATGAGCGAACCCGCGCCCTCGCGCCTCGGCGAGTCCCTCCGGGGGCTTGCCGACTCCGGGCTGGCAACCGTCCAGACCCGGCTGGAACTCTTTGCCGTCGAGCTCAAGGAAGAAAAGCTGCGCGCCGCCGGCTTTCTCTTCGACACGGTGCTCGCCGCGCTTTTCATCGGTTTTGGCGTGGTCTTCCTGCTGGCCTTCCTGACCGTGCTGCTGTGGGACAGCCAGCGCCTGCTGGCACTCGGCCTGGCCACCGCCGGCCTGCTGGCCGCCGGCATCTGGGCCGCCACCCGGGCCGCCACCCGCATGCGCTCGGGATCCCGCCTGTTCGCCTCGAGCCTGGCCGAACTGGCCCAGGACCGCGACGCCCTGCGCTCCCGCGAATGAACCCCGAACTGGTCGAACTGGCCCTGCGCAAGCAGCGTCTGCAGATCCGCAGCGCCGAACAGCGGGACGCGCTGGTGCATCACGCCCAGGCCTTCGCGCCCGTGCTGCACGGCATTGACCGGGTCAGCGACGGCGTGCGCTGGGCCCGCGACAACGCACCGCTGTTGTCCGGTGTGGGCATCTTCCTGCTGGTCGCCCGCCCGCGCGCCGGCCTGCGCTGGGCCCGCCGCGCCTGGATGGGCTGGCAGCTGGTGAGGCGGGTCCGCGCACTGATTTCCTGACTCTCCCACTGACCACCATGAACGTCGATCTCGAAGAAATCCGTCGGGCCCGTGAAGAGGCCGACTGTCTGTGCACCCCGGCCGAAGTGGACGCGGCGCTCAACCAGCTGGCCGCCGACATCACGGTGCGCCTGCAGGACAAGAACCCGTTGGTCTACGTGGTGATGAACGGCGGCCTGATCCTCGCCGGCCGACTGCTGCCGCGCCTGCCCTTCCCGCTCGAGCTGGCCTACCTGCATGCGACCCGCTACGGCCATGCCCTGCAGGGCACCCTGCTGGACTGGCGCGTCCGCCCGACCCAGGACCTGCGCGACCGCACGGTGCTGGTGCTCGACGACATCCTCGACGAAGGCCACACCCTGGCCGCCATCATCGACTTCCTCAAACAGGAAGGGGCCCGCGAGGTGCATTCGGCGGTGCTGGTGCACAAGGTCCACGACCGCAAGGCCTACCCGGGCATGCGTGCCGACTTCACCGGCCTGGATGTGGCCGACCGCTTCCTGTTCGGCGGCGGGATGGATTACAAGGGCTACTGGCGCAACGCGCCGGGGATCTACGCCCTCAAGGGGCACTGAGCCCCCCCTGGCCTGGGGGCGCGCTGCGAGGCTAGACCCGGAAGCGCCCCATCTCGGACTGCAGCCTCACCGCCAGCCCCGAAAGTTGGCGGGCCGCCACGGCTGCATCGGCGATTCCCTCGTCATTCGAACCGGCCAACCGGGCGATGTCCTCCACGTCGGCAGCCACCCGGCCGCTGGCCTCCCGCTGCAGGCCGGTGGCGGCGGAGATCTCCTCGGTCCCCCGCGAGGCGTCCTCGACCGCCGCATTGGCCTCCGCAAGAGCACCCGCCACCCGCTCCATCGAGGCCCGGCTGGAACGCAGGACCGCCAGCCCGTTCTCGATGGCCGCCCGGGCGGCCTGGGAATCCCGCCCCAGGGCACTGGTGATGGTGTCGATGCCGTTGGCCGCCTTGTGGGACTCCTCGGCCAGCTTGCGCACTTCGTCCGCCACCACCGCGAAGCCCCGCCCGGACTCACCGGCCCGTGCCGCCTCGATCGCCGCGTTGAGGGCCAGCAGGTTGGTCTGCTCGGAGATGCCCTTGACCTGCTGGGTCATGCCGGAGATCTCGCCGGTGCGCCGCACGAAGTTCTCCACGGTATCGACGATGTTGCCCACCGCCTGATCGACCTGGTGGATCTTGTCCTGCAGGTCCTGCAGGGTCTCGTTGCCGTGATGCGTGCTGTCCAGGCTGCGCCGCGCCATGTCCTGCACGGCGGCGCTCAGGTCGGCAATGCGCGCGGTGCTGGCGACGATCTCCTCCATGCCAGCCGCCGCCGAGCTGGAGCGCTGGCTCTGCTCGGCCGAGCCGGCGGCGATCCGGGCGGTACCCTGATCCAGCGCGGTGGCCGCTCCGGCGACCTCCCCGGCCGACTGGTTCACCTGGCCGATCAGGCGCTGGAGCTGGTCCATCATGCGGTTGAAGGCCGCGGAGGCCAGGCCGACCTCGTCCTCCCGGCGCAGCACCAGGCGACGGGTCAGGTCGCCCTCGCCGCTGGCGATCTCGGTGAGGTTGCGGGTCATGTCTTCCAGCGGGCGGGCCAGCGTGTTGCGGATGAAGACATACACGAAGATCACCAGCACCACCCCCAGCACCGCCGCCACCGCGATGGTCGTCAGCAGCGATTCGCGGATGTTCCGGTTGAGGGTGTCCATCTGGACGCTCATCGAAACCGCCCCGAGAACCTCGCCCTCCTTGGCCTCGTCATGGCATTCGAGGCACTCCTTGCCCAGGTAGCGGCGCTCCGCGATGGCCGGAATGACGGCCTTGAGCACCTCCGCGCCGTTCTCGTTGCGGACCTCGTAGCGGGGCTTGCCGTCCGCCAGGGTAGCCTTCTCGAGGGGATCGTCGGGCACCACCACGCCCTGCTCGCGCTCGCCGAACTGGCGCACCGTCGGCTCGCCCCGCAGCACCCGGAGGTTGCGCACGCCGCGGGATTGCTCCACCTGCTCCAGGTAATAGCCCTGGCGGGCGTAGTTGCGGGTGGCCTTGGCGAACATCAGCTGGGCCATGGTCATCTGGTGCACCGACTCGGCGAACTCCTGGGCCTGCTCGATGGCGGTGTGCTGCTGCTCCCGGGCGACCCACCACAGGATCAGGGCGGACCCACCGGCCATCAGGCAGGTGATGGTGATGACGAGACGGATCCAGATCTTTTGCGTACGCATGATCGTTTGCGCAAGGCGCCACAGTGGAAGCAGGAATACCGCGGACTTCGCGGGATATATCCCTTGGCTAACGACCAAAGACGGAAATAGTTGATATCTGAAAAGGGTCTTTTCGACGATCAGGCCTTGAGCAGACCGCCCATCAGGCGCTTCCAGGCAAGCTCCGCCTCCCGGCCCTCCTGGTCGAACAGCTTTTCGAGCATGGCCAGCTGGGTACCGCTCAGCTCGGCTTCCAGGCTTGCGCCGGCGGTGCTCAGGGTGAGGCGCTTGACCCGTTTGTCGCTGGCGTCCGCCGTCGTATCGATCAGGCCCATCTCCACAAGCTGGCGCAGCGGCGCATTGAGGGCCTGCTTGGTCACCCCCAGGGTGCCCAACAACTCGGTCACCGTGGTGCCGGACTGACGGCCCACGAAATACAGGATGCGGTGATGAACCCGCCCCAGCCCCCGCTCGGCCAGGATCCGGTCTGGTGGCGCGGTAAAGGCGCGGTAGGCAAAAAAGAAGAGCTCGATGGCTTCACGCAGCTCGGCCTGGCGATTTAGGTCAATCATGTTGACTTTATTCCCGGTGGGCATGTAGGATTTATAGGTCAATATTATTGACTCTAATGCTGCTTTGCACAATCAGGAGAAACCCATGCCGTCCCATACCGCCGACCACCCGCCCCTGTCTCTGTCCGCCCGGGTGCACGACCTGCACCCGTCGCCGATCCGGGAGATTCTGGCGGTGGTAGGTCGGCCCGGCATGATCTCCTTTGCCGGGGGGCTGCCGGCGGCCCAGACCTTTCCAAAGCTGGATGGCGCGTCCCCCGCCGACGCCCTGCAGTATGGCCCCAGCGAGGGAGACCCGGCCCTGCGCGCGCGCATCGCCGACGAACTCACCCGGCTCGGCCTGGACTGCGCCCCCGAACGCGTGCTGGTGCTGTCCGGCTCCCAGCAGGGCATCGATCTGGTGGGCAAGCTGTTCATCGATCCGGGCACCCCGGTGGCCGTCGAATCGCCCACCTACCTGGCCGCCCTGCAGGTGTTCCGCTTTTTCGGTGCACGCTTCCAGGCCTTCACCTCCACCACGGTGAGCGCCGCCGCCTTCCGTGAGGAACGGCCGGCCTTCGCCTACGCCATCCCCACCTTCCAGAACCCCACCGGCCACTGCTACAGCGACACCGAGCGGGCCCGCCTGGCGGCCGCCTGCGGTGAGGCGGGCATACCCCTGTTCGAGGACGATCCCTACCGGGACCTGGCCTACGACAACGTCAGCCGGCGCCCCATCTGCGCCGACCTGCAGGGCCGCCCGTGGATCTACCAGGGCTCCTTCTCGAAGAGCCTGGCGCCCGGCCTGCGTCTCGGCTTCATGACGGCCTCCGAGGAGTTCTTCACCCTGCTGGTGCGGCTCAAGCAGGCCGCCGACCTGCACAGCAACCGCCTCAGCCAGTGGCTGGTGCTGCAGCAGCTGGAATCGGCCGGCCGAGGCGCACGCATGGAAAAGCTGGTGGCCTTCTACCAGCGCAAGCGGGACTGCTTCGCCGCCGCCCTGGACAAGCACTTCGGTGGTCTGGCGGACTGGCAGGTGCCCTCCGGCGGCCTGTTCTTCTGGCTGCGCCTGCGCCGCCCCATCGACACCCGCACGCTGCTGCCCCTGGCCATCGAACGCAACGTGGCCTTCATGCCGGGTGAAGCCTTCTATGCCGGCGAGCCCGAGCTCGGCACCCTGCGCCTGAACTTCAGCCACGCATCGGAGGAGGAGATCGATCGCGGGCTGGGCGTGCTGGCCGCGCTGGTGGCCGAGACCCTGTAGTGTAGGGTCGGTGTAAGGCTCTGTAGGGGCGGCTTCAGCCGCCCACGGACTCCGATCAAGCACCTGCGGGCGGCTGAAGCCGCCCCTACACCGCCCCTACACCGCCCCTACACCGCCCCTACACCGCCCCTACACCGCGCCAATATCGTCCCTACCCTGTCGGCCCGCCGAACAGGGCTGCGGTGGCCGCCGGATTCGACGGGAAGTAGAAGTGCACATAGGACGCGGTCAGCCGCCCCAGGCGGTAGATGGCCTCGCCTTCGCGCCCCGCCGGGGTAGTGGCCCGGGCAAGTGGTGCGAGCGGTGTCTCGCTGCGCGAATAATGGAAGGTATGCCCGGTCAGGCGGCCTTCGGGCAACTCGGCAACCTGGGTGCCGAGGGCGGCCAGGCGGGCCTGCATGCGGGTGTGGCCGGGCAGCAGCCCCGCACCGGGATGCACGCGGCCATCCCGGTCGGTGATGGTCTCGAACAGGCTCATCATGCCACCGCACTCGGCCAGCAGCGGCTTGCCCGCCGCCTGGTGGGCCTTCAGCCCGGCCTGCCAGGCGGCGTTGGCCGCCAGGGTCTCGGCATGCAGTTCCGGATAACCACCGGGCAGCCACAGGGCATCACACGCCGGCAAGGCATCACCGGCGAGAGGCGAGAAGAAGCTCAGCTCTGCCCCCAGGGCCTGCAGGGTGTCCAGGTTGGCCGGGTAGATGAAGCCGAAGGCCGCATCCCGGGCGATCGCCACTCGACGGCCCTTCAGCAGGGGTTCGACGAAGGGTTCGGGCATGGCCGGGAAGGCCACCGCCGGCGGCAGATCCGCCGCACCGGTGCGGGCCAGGTGGTCGGCCAGACGCTCCAGGCGGGCATCCAGGTCGGCGATCTCGGCGGCCTGCAGCAGGCCCAGATGCCGTTCCGGCAGGGCCGCATCCGCGTCCCGGGGCAGCGCGCCATACCAGGCGATGCCAGGCCGCAGGCTGTCCTGCAACAGGCGAGCATGGCCCTCGCTGCCCACGTGATTGGCCAGCACGCCGGAGAACGGCAAATCGGGCTGCCAGGTCGCCAGCCCATGGACCAGGGCGCCGAAGGTCTGGGCCATGGCCTTGGCGTCGATCACCGCCATCACCGGAATGCCGAAGTAACGGGCGATGTCGGCCCCCGACGGGCTGCCGTCGAACAGGCCCATGACCCCTTCCACCAGGATCAGGTCGGACTGCTGGGCGGCCCGGTAGAGGCGCCAGGCGGCATCGGCCGAACCGCACATCCCCAGATCGAGGTTGTACACCGGGCGACCGCTGGCCACCGCATGGATCTGCGGATCGAGGAAGTCCGGGCCGCACTTGAAGACGGTGACCCGACGCCCCTGACGGGCGTGGAGACGGGCCAGCGCCGCGGTGACGGTGGTCTTGCCCTGCCCGGAGGCCTGGGCGGCCACGAACAGGGCCGGGCATTGAGCGGCTTGATCCAGCGTGTGCGCCGGACGCTCTTCGGACGGGTGGGCGGCGTTCATTCACGCTCCTCTTCGGGGTGGAACCAGGCCAGACGTGACTGCAGGCTCACCACGTCCCCCACGATGGTGAGGGCCGGTGGCGTGATGCCGGCGGCCTTGACCGCCTCGGCCAGACCGGCCAGGTCGGAAGTGACGACCCGCTGGGCCCGGGTGGTGCCACGCCGCACCACGGCGGCCGGCGTGGAGCCGGGCAGGCCGTGCTCCACCAGGCGGTCGCAGATGGTCGCCAGCTGGGTGATGCCCATGTAGAAGACCAGGGTCTGACGCGGCCGGGCCAGCATGTCCCAATCCAGGTCCACGGTGCCATCCTTGAGATGGCCGGTGACAAACACGCAGGACTGGGCGAAGTCCCGATGGGTCAGGGGAATGCCGGCGTAGGCGCCGATGCCGGAAGCGGCGGTGATGCCGGGAATGACCTCGAAGGGCACACCCGCCTTCACCAGCTCCTCCACCTCCTCACCTCCGCGGCCGAAGATGAAGGGATCTCCCCCCTTCAGGCGTACCACACGCTTGCCGAGGCGTGCCTGCTCCACCAGCAGGGCATTGATGCCGTCCTGCGGCAGGGCATGGTTGGAAGCCTTCTTGCCCACGTAGATGCGCTCGACCTCGTCGGGCACGCAGGCCAGGACCTCCTGGCTGACCAGGTTGTCGTAGACCAGCACATCGGCCTCGATCAACAGGCGGGCAGCACGCAGGGTCAGCAGCTCCGGGTCGCCAGGGCCGGCGCCCACCAGATACACCCAGCCAGGGCGGGCGGGATTGCGTTCGCGGGGAAGGGTCCGTGTAGGCACGTCGGCGCTCCGGGAGAAAGTTTCAGGATAGCGCCGGCTTGCGCCACAGGGCCAGCCGGACCGGTGCGCCCGGGGCAAAGCGCAGGCGGCCGGCGACGGTTTCGCCGCGGGCCAGGCTGACTTCCTCCCAGGCTTCCGCCGGCACTTCGGCCGAGAAGGCCAGCAGGTCGGCCCGGGCCTGGTCATCTTCAGCCGTCGCCACCAGCCGGCCGCCCGGGGCGAGCCGCGCCCAGGTGGCTGCAAGCCAGTCGCTCAGACCCACCCCACCGCGGATGAACACCGCATCGGGCATCGGCCACTCCCGGCAGCGCAGGGGCGAAGATGCAGGGGTAGCCGCCAGGTTCTCGCCGATACCGGCCTCCTGCAGACTGACGCCAAGGAGGCTCGGCTCGATACCGACGGCCCGCACCCGGGCGGTCGGCACGGCGCGGGCCCATTCCAGGGCGAGGCTAGATCGGAAGAGCACACGTCTGAACTCCAGTCACGAATCACCATCT
>CALBTT010000037.1 GCA_937967645.1 uncultured Zoogloea sp. | reverse complement strand
GCCAAGCGCAGCTCGAACCACCAGAACAGCGGTGGCGGCTTCGGCGGTGGCCGCAGCGGTGAATTCGCGGGCAAGCCCCGCGCTGGCCGCACCTTCAACCGCGACCGGTAAGTAGCACCTGCTCCACGCCAAGGGGGGCGCCTGCGGGCGCCCCCCTTGGCGTTTACCGCCTGCCCGATTCGAGGAATAAGCCCGAAAGCCCCCTTACTTTGCGGGGCCAATCCGCCCTGCCCCGTCTATGATGGGAGGAAAATCGTTTCGGGAGCCGGCACCCGTGCCAGCTGATAGCACCATTTCAAAGGGGAAAAACCATGAAAATCACCAGTCCCATCGTCGGCGAGGTGGATGTCTCCGCCGATCGCATCCTCACCTTCCCGGCCGGCCTGCCCGGCTTTGAAGCCTGCCACCAGTTCACCCTGCTGCACTCGGAAGAAGTCGAAGCACCCAAGCTTTTCGTGCTGCAGTGCCTGGACGATCCGGAAGTGGCTTTCAACGTGACCACCCCCGACGTGCTCGGTCTGAACTACGAGTTTTCCCTGAACGATGACGAAGTGGCGGCCCTTCAGCTGGGCAACGCGGACGACGCGAGCCTGCTGCTGATCGTCAGCCCCGGCGAGCCCGGCGAGCAGCCGGTCCGCGCCAACGTGATGGCCCCTCTGGTCGTCAACACGGCCACCCGGCGCGGCCTGCAGAAGATCATCGGCAAAGTGGATGCCAGTGTGACCCTGAAAGCCGTGGCCTGAGCCTGGCAGGAACCCAAGGGCGCCGATGGCGCCCTTTGTCATTCTGAAGCACGGAATGACCCGCCCCATCGCTCACGCCCGAGCCCCGCCATCGGGGGCTGGCCACGTCTCATACCCTCGAGTCGATTTGAAGACCGACCAAAATGGGTATAGTGTTGAGACAGGGCCCTACGGGTTTACAAGCAATGAGCGATGACCACGCGCACGAAGTCCCGCCGGGCTTCCTCAAGAGATGGCAGCACACCCTCGACGAGGTCGCTGCAGCCCTCGACGTCCCTGCTGCCCTCGTCATGCGGGTGTGGCCCGAGCAGATCGAGGTCCTCCTGTCCAGCCTGAGCAGCGGCAATCCCTACGAACAGCACGAAAAGGCCGACCTCGGAACCGGCCTCTACTGTGAAACCGTCATGGCCAGCCGGGCCCTCCTCGAGGTCCCGGATGCCCTGAACGATCCCGCCTGGCGTGACAATCCCGACGCCCGGCTGAAGATGATCCATTATCTTGGCGTCCCGCTCGTGTGGCCGGACGACTCCATCTTCGGTACGGTCTGCGTCCTGGACGCCAGGGCACGGCAGCACTCGGCGGAAGCGCAGGAGGCCCTCTGGAAGATCAAGGCACTCATAGAGGCGGACTTCGCCGGGATTTTCCACGGGGACACGGCCCCGGATGCCACCGATGAGCGCGCCAGGAGGATAGACACGGAAGTCGCGGTCATCCTGGCCAGGCTGCGCCAAGCTCACTGCCCCCGCGACCGGGAAGTCGTGAAGTGAGCCAAGGTCCCACCCCCTGCCCCGCGGTCCCAGCTCATTACCTGAGCAAATGGCAGGAGGTTGTCGACCTCATCGCTCGCCTCTACGAGGTCTCCGCCGCACTGCTGAGCTCGCCGGGGGCCGGCGATGACAACTGCCTGCTGGCGAGCGGCCCCCAGGTCGCGCAGACCCCGGACTTCGGCCAGGCCTTCATCCGGAAGAGCCCCTTCATCCCGGCGGTCGTATCCAGCCAACGTCCCCTTCATGTACCCGATTCACGGCAGGATCCTCTCTGGGCGGCACAGCCCCACACGGAAACAGCCGTCCGCGGCTACCTGGGGCTTCCCCTGCTGTGGCCTGACCGCAGCCTGTTCGGCGTGCTGAGCCTCGTCAGCAGCACGCCCCTCCATGTCGATGCGCCACACCTGGCCCTGCTTGAACAGTTCCGGAGCCTGATCGAGGGCGACTTCCGGGTCATCCACCTGATGCGGGCCCTCGATCGTCACACCACCCGCTTCGAGCAGACCGTACTGGAACGCACTGAAGCGTTGCGCCACGCCAACCAGAGCCTGGAGCACGAACTGGCCGAGCGCCTGAAGGCCGAGAGACAGGCCCGTGACAGCGAGAAGAGCCTGCAGGATGTCCTCACCGTCATCCAGGAAGGCGTCTGGGACTGGGACCTCTCCACCGACCGGATCAGCCACAACCAGCAGTGGTACCGGACCCTGGGCTATTCGCCCGATGAGGTCCCGACGCACTTCGCCGGCTTCTGCGACTTTGTCTTTCCAGACGACCGCCCGCTGGTGGAGGAACGTGTCGAGCAGATCCGGCGCGGGGCCGTCCGCGACTACTTGTCCGAGCACCGCCTGATCAAGAAGACCGGCGAGGTCATCTGGGTGCGTGACCGGGGCCGGATCGTCGCCTGGGACGACGCGGGCCAGCCCACCCGCATCCTCGGCAGCTTCGCCGATATCACCGAGGGGCGCCTGGCGCAGATGCAGCTTGCCGGGCAGCGCGACACCCTCGAAGAACTCGTCGTCATACGCACCCGCGAACTGGCAAGCGCCAAGGAGGCGGCCGAAGCCGCCAACCTGGCCAAGAGCGCGTTCCTCGCCAACATGTCCCATGAGATCCGGACGCCGCTGAATGCCATCACCGGAATGGCCTACCTGATCCAGCGGGGAGGCCTGAGCCGCCTGCAGTCCGAACAGCTGGGCAAACTGCAGAGCGCCAGCGAGCATCTGCTGGAGATCATCAACGCCATCCTCGATCTGTCCAAGATCGAGGCCGGCAAGTTCGAGCTGGAGCAACAGCCGGTGGACATCTCGCGGATGCTGGCCAGCGTCGGTGCCATGGTGCGCCAGCGTGCCAGCGAGAAACACCTGTCCCTCATCACCGAGACCGAACTGCTCCCCGAAGGGCTCGAGGGCGACACCACCCGCCTGCAGCAGTGCCTGCTCAACTATGCCAGCAACGCCATCAAGTTCACCGAGCAGGGCAAGGTCGTCATCCGGGCCCAACTGCTGGAGGAAACCCCCGACGAGGTGATGCTGCGTTTTGAAGTCCAGGACACCGGAATCGGCATCGCGCCGGACATCATGCCCCGTCTGTTCTCGGCCTTCGAGCAGGCCGACAACTCCACGACCCGCCAGTACGGTGGCACCGGGCTCGGCCTCGCCATCACCCGCAAACTTGCCCGCATGATGCGCGGCGACGCTGGCGCGGAGAGCACCCCCGGCAGCGGCAGCACCTTCTGGTTCACCGCCCGTCTGGGCCGCGGCACGGAAACCGCCGGCCACCCCAGCCCCAGCAACAGTGATTCGGACGACGAGCTTCTGCTGGCCGAACTACGTGCGCGCCATGCCGGCAAGCACGTGCTGATCGTCGAGGACGAAGCCACCAACCAGGAAATCGCCCGCTATTTCCTCAACGACGCGGGGATCTCCGTGGATGTCGCCGGTGATGGGGAAGAAGCCATCGCACAGGTCGGCAGGCACACCTACGACCTCATCCTGATGGACATCCAGATGCCCCGCCTCGGGGGCCTGGAGGCCACCCGCCGGATCCGCGCGCTGTGTGGCGCGGCAGGGCCGAAGATCATCGCGATGACGGCGAATGCCTTTACCGACGACCGCAAACGCTGCCTGGAGGCCGGGATGAATGACTTCATCGCCAAGCCGATCCACATTCAGCAGTTCCTGACCAAGCTGCTGCAGTGGCTTCCCCCGACAGGCGCGCCTCTGCGCTGAACAGCCTGGCGCAAGCTTTTACAGGCCAGCCAGCGCGGGTTCAGGGATAGAGCAGGAAGGGCTGCCGGGCCTCGCACCAGGCCCGCTCATCCGCCAGCGCCAGGGCGTCGAGGTCGCCCGGACGGGCGGTGGCATCGTCGACCCACTCCCGCAGAATCTCAGAACCGTTGATGAGATCGATGGCCAGGCGGTCGTGTTCGTACTCGTAGGGGAAATCCCGCCACAGCAGGTAATCCCTGTTCAGCTGCCGGATCGCCTTGAAGGCCAGGGCCTGCAGCCGCCAAGGTCTGAAGGCGGCGTGGTCGTAGTGGGACGGATCCTCCACGTGGATCTGCACCCCGTTGCACAACTTGCCGGCATGCTTGTGGAAGGTCGGCTCAAACCAGCAGTCACGCAGGCGGCAGCCCTCCAGCCAGCGGGGCGCAAAGGCCTGCATGTGGGCGATCACCTGGCGCGCATCGATGTCCGGCGCACCGAACAGCTCGAGCGGCCGGGTAGTGCCGCGCCCCTCCGACAAAGTGGTGCCCTCCAGCATCACCGTGCCGGCATAGGCCCGGGCCATCGACAGGTTGGGCGCGTTGGGGCTGGGATTGACCCAGCTCCGCTCACCCGCCGGCCAGCCATAGCCCGGCCCCGCGTGCGGGTCCCAGCCCTGCATGGTGATCACCTCGCACTCCACGTCGAGCTTTAGGGTGGCGATGAACCAGCGCGCCAGCTCGCCCATGGTGAGGCCGTGGCGCATGGGCAGCGGCCCGGCACCGACGAAGCTCTCCCAGCCCGGCTGCAACAGCGTGCCCTCCACTGGCCGCCCGGCGGGATTGGGGCGGTCCAGCACCCACACCGCCTTCTTGTGGCGGGCGGCGGCCTCCAGCACATAGCGCAGGGTGGTGATGAAGGTGTAGATGCGGCAGCCCAGATCCTGCAGATCCACCAGCAGCACATCAAAGCGGTCCATCATCGGCGCGGTCGGCCGGCGCACCTCGCCGTACAGGCTGAACACCGGAATGTCATGCACCGGGTCGAAGAAGTCCGGCGACTCGACCATATTGTCCTGCTTGTCGCCACGCAGACCGTGCTGCGGGCCGAAGGCGGCCGAAAGATGGAGATCCGGCAGCGCCCCCAGAGCATCCAGGGAGTGGGTCAGATCGCGGGTGACGGAGGCCGGGTGGGCCAGCAGGGCCACCCGTTTGCCAGCCAGCGGGCGGCGCAGGGCGGGATCGGCGAGCAGCCGGTCAATACCGAACTGGATCATGGAATCGGACCTTTCAGGACGAAGGCAAAGCCGTCGCGGTGATGGAAATCGGGGCGTCCTGGCGGATGGCGCAGGGCCCAGTAACGGTGGCTGCCATCGGCCAGCTCCACCACGGTGGTGAGGGCCAGGCGGCACTCCCCGGCGGGCAGGCAGGCGGCCGGCAGATCTACCGCCAGGCTCAGGGCATGCGCCTCCCGGCTCAGGCTGAGCCGAAGTCCGCTCAGCTGCGGGTCAGCCACCCGCTGGCGGTAGGCGGCGAAATCAAAGGCCATCCACTGGCCGGAGGGGGAAAAATTGAACTCCCGGTAGGCCTCGCCCCCCTCCGGCGCCACGAACAGCTCGCAGCAGGTGTGGGCCCACAGGCGCTCCCGGGGCAACGCGGCCCCGACCGCCGGCACCGCCAGACCGTCCACATCGCCCTTCAGCCGCCAGCCCAGGTCGAGGCCGCCATCCGGCCGCCGGGCCAGACTCGCATGGATGGCCGTGATGCACGGATCCGCGCTATCCGGGTGGCATTGCAGCAGAAAGGACTGGCTGATCGGGGTGGACACAGTGGGAAATGGCCTCTCGGTCGGTGGCATCAGGCCATGCAGTTTAACGGCTTCCTCCCTCCGCGTTAAACTCCGGGTCGAATCCGTGGTCCACCGGCTTGCGCCGTCTTCTCACCCGCCATGTCCGCCTCGTCCCAGCCCCGCCAGCGCAGCCTCCTCGACCGGCTGCGTCAGGTCGCCCTTTTCGAAGCGGGCGGCCTGCTGCTGATCTGCCCGCCCTTCGTGTGGCTGTCCGGTGTCCCGCTGAGGGAGTCCGCCGCCCTGCTGATCGTGCTGGCCCTCATCGCCGCCCTGTGGAACGCTGCCTTCAACACCAGCTTCGACTGGATCGAGGGGCGCCTCACCGGTCGCCGCGCCGACCAGCGCCCGTGGCGCCTGCGCGCCCTCCACGCGGTGTCCTTCGAGGTGGGGCTGCTGCTCATGACCCTGCCGGTGATCGCCGGGTGGACCGGCATGGGCTGGATCGACGCCCTGGTCGCCGACGTAGGGCTGGCTCTCGCCTACATGGGGTACGCCTTCCTGTTCAACCTGGCCTATGACCGGGCCTTTCCGATCGCGCCCTCAAGCGCCCCCACTCCCTGACCTGAGGCCCCACCATGCCCACCACCCACCTCGTCATCACCGGCATGCAGTCCGACGACTGCCTGCGCACCGTCATGAACGCC
>CALBTT010000036.1 GCA_937967645.1 uncultured Zoogloea sp. | reverse complement strand
GAAGGCATCGCGGTGCGCTCCGGCCACCACTGCGCCCAGCCCATCCTGCGCCGCTTCGGGCAGGAAGCCACGGTGCGGCCGTCGCTGGCCTTCTACAACACCTGCGAGGAGATCGACACCCTCGTTGCGGTGCTGCACCGGCTGGCCCGGGGCAAGGGGCGCATCGGCCGCTGATCCTGCGGTACGTGTGTCCTGCGCGCCAACCCCGGAATGCCTTTCGGCTTCCGGGGTTTTTATTTGACAAGGACGTGGTCGAGCAGCCCTCAGAACGGGGACTTGTCCCGCAGCTCCCCGGGCGATGCGCCGAAGACGCCTCGAAACGCGGCGATGAAGGCGGAGGTGGAGTTGTAGCCGTGGGCCAGGGCCACGCGGGTCACGCTCTCGCCGGCCTCCAGGGCGTCGAGGGACAGCAGCAGGCGTAGCCGCTGGCGCCATTCGCCGAAGCCCAGGCCGGTCTCCTTGACGAACAGGCGGGCCAGGGTGCGGGCCGAGGCGCCGGCGCTGGCCGCCCATTCGGTGAGCGTGCGGTCGTCGTCGGGGGCCTGTTCGAGGGCGCTGCAGATCGCCACCAGGCGGCGGTCGGCAGGCAGGGGCAGGCCGAAGGGGGCGCGTCGGGCGGCGGCCAGTTCATCCACCAGCACGGTCACCAGGCGGCCGGCCGGGCCGTCCTCGTCGTACTCGACCGGCAGTTCGCCGATGCGCCGGATCAGCTCGCGGATCAGCGGGCTGATCTCGAGGATGCAGCTCTTACCGGGCAGGCCGGCTGCAGCCTCGCGCGACAGGTACAGGCTGCGCATCTCGGCCTCACGGCGATTGACCACCTGGTGGGGGACGTCGGGGGGAATCCACACCGCATGGTGGGGCGGTGCGGCGTGGTCGAAGCTGGGGGTGCGGACGCCGAGCACCCCCCGCGCCGCGTAGGACAGCTGGCACCAGGGATGGCTGTGCTCCTCGGTCCATGAGCCCGGGGCCAGGGTCTCATGGCGGTTGTAGAGGGGCCTCGGCAGCCCGGGCAGGCGCGGGATACTGCGTTTGTGGGTGGTCTGCATGGCCTTGTCCGTTTTTCGCTATTCCATGGCTCGATGCCGTTAGAGCGTCGAGCGTGCCTGGCCTAGAGTCGGCTTTCCAATCTTTGCGGTGATGCGTTCATGGAAAGCAGCTCTTCCCCCTGGCGGCGATTGTGCCTGCGTCTGAAGTCCGAGTGGTTCCTGCTGGCGCTGGTGGGGTCGGTGGTGGTGGCCAGCTTCTTTCCCGATCTCGGGCGGACAGGCGGTGTGTTGCACGGTGAGAAGGTGGCCGGAATCGGCATTGCCATCGTGTTCTTCCTGCACGGGCTGGGTCTGTCGGTGGCGAGCCTGGTGCAGGGCATGCGGGGCTGGAAGGTGCATGCGGTGGTGCAGCTCACCACCTTTGCCCTCTTTCCGCTGATCTGGTGGGCCGTGGATGCGCTGGCGGGGGCCCATCTGCCGCGGGATCTGGCCCTGGGTTTCTGTTACCTGTGCGCGCTGCCGTCCACCATCTCGTCGTCGGTGGCGCTGACCGGGCTGGCCCGGGGCAATGTGCCGGCGGCGATCTTCAACGCAACCCTGTCGAGCCTGCTCGGCATCGTGCTGACGCCGCTGATCGTCGGCTTCTTCGCCCACGCGGACGGGCGGGCGCTGCCTTTCATGGAGACCGTGCTGGGCATCGTCCGGCTGCTCGTGGTGCCCCTGGCCGCGGGCATGCTGCTGCGTCCGCTGCTGCATGCCTGGCATGTGCGTCACCGCCATGTGACCCACCTGCTCGACCGCTGGGTGATCGTGATGCTGGTGTTCACCGCCTTCTGCGACGGGGTGGCGGCGGGCCTGTGGCGTGACAACGGGGTGGACGTGCTGCTCATCGCCGCGCTCGGTGCGGCCGGCCTGCTGCTGGTCGTGCTGGCCCTCACCACCTGGACGGCGCGACGGCTCGGCATGGCCACGCCGGACGAGATCGCCACGGTGTTCTGTGCCTCCAAGAAGACCCTGGCCTCCGGCGTGCCGATGGCCAAGCTGCTGTTCGGCGCCAGCCCGTCGATCGGGCTGGTGTTGCTGCCGATCATGTTCTACCACCAGATCCAGCTGATCATCTGCTCGATGCTGGCCAACCGCTACGCCCGCCGCGCCCAGGCGCAGGGCGGTGGAGGCGGGCAGGGCTGAGGGCTCAGGCCGGCGCGGGGGCCGCCTGCGGGTGGCGCCCAGCGTAGTCGCTGGCGAACTGGCGGGCGATGCGGCCCGAGCGGGCGCCGCGGGAGAGGGCCCACTGGAGGGCCTCCTGACGGGCCGCCTCGATGGTCGCTGCCGGGTAGCCGTAATGCCCCAGCCACTGGGCGACCACTTCCAGGTACTCGTCTTGGGAGAAGGAGTAGAAGTGGGTCCACAGCCCGAAGCGCTCGGACAGGGAGGTCTTCTCCTCCACCGTGTCGCCCGGGTGCAGCTCGCCCGAATCGTCGCGGTAGTGGCTGAGGTTGTCCGCGGCACGTTCGGTGACCAGGTGGCGGCGGTTCGAGGTGGCGTAGATCAGCACGTTGGCCGAGGGGCCGGCGATGGAGCCGTCGAGCACCGTCTTGAGGCCCTTGTAGCCGGTCTCGCCGTCTTCGAAGGACAGGTCGTCGCAGAAGATGATGAAGCGCTCCGGGCGGCGGCGCACCCGGTCGACGATCTCGGGCAGGTCGTCCAGATGCTGCTTCTCCACCTCGATCAGGCGCAGGCCGTCCTGATGGAAGGCTTCCAGGCAGGCCCGCACCAGGGATGACTTGCCGGTGCCACGGGCGCCGGTCATCAGCACGTTGTTGGCGGGCAGGCCCTGCACGAACTGGCGGGTGTTGCGTTCCACCAGGCTGCGCGGTCCGTCGATGTTGCGCAGCTGGTCGAAGCGCACGAACAGCGGGTCGCGCACCGGCACCAGGTGGGCGGCGCCGCCCCAGCCGCGGTCGCGCCGCCACAGGAAGGCCACCGCCTCGTCGAGCCGGTCCACGGTCGGGCCGGCGGGCGGGGTGTGGCGTTCGAGCAGGTCGGCGATGCGGTCGAGGCGGGCGATCAGGTCAGGCAGCATGGTCTCAGGCATGGGTGTGGGCGAGGGCGCGCACCTCGGTGATCTCGGGGAAGCGTTCCCGCAGGCGCACGCTGATGAAGTCCGTGAGGGTCAGGTCGGCGCTGCCGCAGCCGTGGCAGCTGCCGCCGAACTTGAGCAGGGCCGTGTCGCCGTTCTCGAGCGCGTGCAGCACGATGGAGCCCTGGTGCTCGGCCAGCTGGGGGTTGATGTCGGTTTCCAGGAAGTAGCTGATCTGGCGTTCCAGCGGCGCATCGGCGGGTGGCGCGATGCTCTCCTTGATGTGCGGAGCCACCAGCTTCAGGCGTTGGCCGGTGTCGGTCTTCTGGCAGCTCACCCGGAGATCCCGCAGGAAGTCCACGTGGGCCGGGTTGTAGAAGACCTGCAGGCCGGCCACATCCATCGGCACCTCTTCCGGGTGCTCGCCCTCCCGTGCATAGCCCAGGCCCGCATGGGCCAGGGAGGTGCCGGGGTGGAGCACATAGACGCGGACGCCGAGGCAGCCGGGCGGCTGCTTCGCGACGATCGGCCGGAGGTAGTCGATGGCGGCCGGTTCGAGGGTGATGGCGGCTTGAAGCGGGTGGCTCATGGCGGTGCTCCCGGTCGGGTCAGTCGGCTTCGGCCAGGAAGTCCTGGACCAGCTTGATGAAGCGGGCGCCGTGCTCGATCTGCGTCCAGTGGCCGCAGCGGCCGAAGACGTGGAGTTGCGAGCGGTCGATCTTGGCGGCGAGCTTGAGGGACACGTCCAGCGGCACGACGCGGTCGTCGCGGCCGTGGATGATCAGCACTTCGTTCTTCAGGGCGGCCAGGTCGGCGTCGGACATGATCTGGGCATCACACCAGCGCTGGCGCGGCGGCGGGAAGACCTTCTCGAAGCGCTCCTGCACGCCGGGGCGGGCGGTGGCGCGGTAGCGCAGCTCGGCCAGCTCGTCGGTCACGATGGAGCGGTCGAAGGCCATGATGTCCAGGATCTTCTTCATGTTCTCGATGGACGGGGTGTAACCCCACAGGGCGTCCAGCTCGGGCGTGAAGGGGAAGGGCTGGCCGCCGCTGCCCATCAGCACGATGCGGCGGATGCGCTCCGGGTGGCGGATCGCCAGGGCCAGGCTGAGGGTGCCGCCGAAGGAGTTGCCGACCAGGTCGGTGCGTTCGATCTTCAGGGCGTCGAGCAGGCCGATGATCTGGTCCACCCAGGTGTCCATCAGCGTGTACTCGATGTCGGCCGGTGCCTCGGTGTAGCCGAAGCCGACCAGGTCGGGGGCGATCACGCGGCGCTGGGCGGCCAGCACCGGGATGGCGCCGCGCCAGTTGGCCCACGCGGTGACGCCGGCGCCGGAGCCGTGCAGCAGGGTGACGGGGAAGCCGGTGCCCTCGTCGTGGTAGTTGGTGGTGATGGTGCCGACGGTGAGCTGCCGGGCGATTTCTGGGTTCTGCGTCATGGGGAGGGGCTCCTGGGAGGGGTCGTCGATAACGCACTGGAAGACGTGCGCGATGGCAAAGGTTATGGCTCGATCAAGTTTGATGTCAACATAAAATCAACTAAAAGTTAATTGAAAAAGTCTTTTATTTCTCTTCGTTTTTTTGATTGATCGTCCCTCGTGCGATAAAATGCCCCCATGGCAGGAAACAGTTTCGGCACGCTCTTCCGTGTCACCTCCTTCGGTGAAAGCCACGGGCCCGCGATCGGCTGTGTGGTGGAGGGGTGCCCGCCCGGGCTGGCCATCGACACGCTGCTGATCCAGGCTGCCCTGGAGCGGCGGCGCCCCCGGTTGGCGGGAGCCCTCAGCCAGCGCAGTGAGCCCGATCAGGTGGAGATCCTGTCGGGCGTCTTCGACGGCCGCTCCACCGGCCAGCCGATCGCCCTGCTGATCCGCAACCAGGATGTGCGCCTGATCGACTACAGCCGGCTCGACCGGCTGTTCCGACCCGGCCACGCCGAGTACACCTACTGGCACAAGTACGGCATCAACGATCACCGGGGCGGGGGGCGTGCCTCTGCCCGGGAGACCGCCGCCCGGGTGGCCGCCGGCGGCATCGCCAGGCAGTGGCTGGAGCAGCGCTACGACGTGGCCCTGTGCGCCTGGGTGGCCTGCATCGGTGAGCTCGAGCTGCCCTTCCGCGACGCGGCCGAGCTGGCCGTCAGCCCGCGCTTCGTGGCCGATGCGAGCCGCGAGGAGGAGGTCGAGGCGCTGCTGGCCCAGCATCGCGCGGACGGCGATTCGGTGGGGGCGCGGGTCGAACTGCTGGTCCGCCTGCCGGAAGCCCTGGAGGACGCCGTGGACGCCTGGCTGGACACCCTCGGCCGGGCCCTGATGGGGGTCAATGCGGTGAAGGCGGTGGAGTTCGAAACGGCGCCAGGGGAACTGCGCGCCCGAATTGCAGTCAAGCCTACCCCGAGCGTGCATCTGCCCCGTCACACCATCGACAAGGCGGGCCGTCCTGCCCTGCTGATGACCCGGGGCAAGCGGGATCCCTGTGTGGGTATCCGAGCGGTCCCGGTACTCGAGGCGATGGCCTGGCTGGCCCTCGCCGATCGTGTATTGCGGGAACGGGCGCTCGGGACGTGTTGACTGCGGGAAGTGCGCGCAACTTGCTCCCACAGCCCGCCGGCAAGTCGCTAACATTCGCCGGCGCATCGCGCACTCACCAAAGTCTGCAAGTTAGGGAACTTTACTAGAATGAATACAAAATGGATCCCCGGTCAGGAGCCCACCATTGCCAGCGAAGGCGCCGCGGTAACCGGCTGGCATCTCGCCCACACCTCGCTGGAGGCCGCCGCCACCGAACTCGAGTGGGCCCTGCTGCGCTGGCATGAAGCCTTTGACCGCTACAATCGCCAGGCCCTCAACATGCTGGGCCTGACCACGGTAAGCATCCAGGAGATGACCGTCCTGCACATCGTCGGCCTGCATGACCGGGCCAAGCCGGCGAGCATGATCGCCAACCTGCTCAACCGGGACGACGTGCAGAACATCCAGTACAGCCTGCGCAAGCTGATGGGGTTGGACCTGGTGCGCAAGGCCCGGGATGGCGCCGGCAAGAACACCAACGTGGAGGTCACCGAGAAGGGACGGCAGGTGTGCGACGAGGTCGCCAACATCCGCCGCCAGCTGCTGATCCGCCAGATCGGCGAACTCGAGAACGGCGAGGCACGCCTGCTTTTCTCGGCCAGGACGGTGAGCATGCTGATCGGCCTTTACGACGAGGCCGGCCGGGCGTCGACGGGTTACATGGCGCTTGATACGTCCTCCGACGAATAGGCTTTCAAAGGAATATTGCTCCGGGCTTCCGGAGCAGCGACCCCTACAAGATGACGCAAGAAAAACGCAGTACCGTGAAAGAGAAGAGCCAGGCGACCGCCTCCACGCGGGCCTGGCACCTCGGCACGACCCACCACGAAGCAGTCACCACCGAGTTCGAGTGGTCGATCCTTCGTTTCTTCCAGGCCTTCGAGCGCTACTGCATGCAGATCGCGCACATTTCGGGCCTGGCAGACCTTTCGTTTTCCGAGCTGATCCTGCTGCACGTGATCGGGTTGCAGGACACGCCCAAGACCGTGGGCCTGCTGGCCCGCCAGACCAACACCGACTCGGTCACCAACGTCCAGTACAGCCTGCGCAAGCTGGTGACCTACGAGCTGGTGGTGAAGATCCGCGAAGGCAAGAGCAAGGTGTTCACCTACGACGTGACGGACAAGGGGCGGGAGCTGATCAACCAGTACGCCCACTTCCGTCAGCGGGTGCTCACAGAGCAGACCAAGTCCATCGAATCCATCGACCGCAAGCTGTCCGAGGCCGCCCGCCTGATCAGCATGCTGAGCGGCGTCTATGACGAAGCGGTGCGCGTGTCTGCCACCTACAACCCCTACGTCAGCCAGGACTTGCCCACCCCTACGGCAAAGACCCGGAAGAAGTGAGGTTCCGGCTCCGCCATGGGGCGGAGCCGGATGTTTCATCCCGGACTCCCTTTGCCGGAGACCTCCTCAGGCCGTGCTCGTCTCGCCGGCCAGAGTGGCATAGCGTCCCTGGTGGAAGAGCAGGGGCGGACACTCAGCAGGACCTTGACCCAGACGGAGCACGCGGCCTACCAGGATCAGGTGGTCGCCACCGTCGTAGCGATGCTCGGTGGCGCACTCGAACAGCGCGGCGCAGTTGCCCAGCAGGGGAACCCCGCCCAGCCCGTCGCGGGTCGCCAGGCCCTCGAACTTGGCACTCGACGCCCGCGCAAAGCGGTTCGACAGATCCCGCTGATCGTCCGCCAGCACGTGCACCGCGAAGTGGCTGGCCGCCTCGAACACCGGGTGGCTGAAGGCATTCCTGCCCAGACTCCACAGGATCAGCGGCGGGTCCAGGGACACCGCGTTGAAACTGCTGGCAGTGACGCCGACGGCTTCGCCGGTGGCGCTCCGGGTGGTGATGATGGTCACCCCCGTGGCGAAGCGCCCGAGGGCGCTGCGGAGTTCCGCTGCATCGATCATGAATCGACCCTCCCGCTCAGAAACGCATGCCGTAGCTGACCGACAGCCAGTCCTGGCCCATGTACAGGTCGGTCAGGCCGTCGGGCGGTGCGCCGGTGCCCTGGGTCGTGCCCTTGATCGATCGGGCGTAAGCCAGCGACAGCTCGCCGTCACGGCTCAGCTGATAGCTGGCGCCGACTGTCACATGGCGGCGGTTGGCGGACGGGGCGAGCACGCCCAGATAGGTGTCCCGCGGATTGAGCAGGCGGGTGCCCTGGTTGTAGCCGGCCCGCAGGGTCAGGGCCTCGCTCAGGGCATGGTCCACACCCACCCGCCAGACCGACTGGTTGCGCCAGCCGAAGCCGGGGCCGTTGGCGCTGCCCGGCGGGCCGCCGGCGTTGGTGACGCCCGGATTGGCCAGCGAGCGGATCTCACCCCACTCGATCCGCATGACGTCGGCCGCCAGGGTGGTGGCGCCCAGCCGATAGGCCGCACCGATGCCGTAGTTGGCCGGCACGTCCATGTCGCCGCCCTCGGCCAGCAGGCCCTTGAAGCGGTCCAGCTTGCCCATGCTCACCTTGCTGGCATAGGTCGCGCCGACGGTCAGCTCAGGCGTCAGCTGACCGCTCCAGCCCAGGCGGATGCCGGCGCCGTAGGAGGAGTCATGCCCTTCCGGCAGGCCTATGCTGGACGGCCCGCGGATGGTCAGGGACTGGCGCGCCAGGACCAGCCCGGCGCCGACGGAGTGGGCCTCGCCCAGCTTGCGTGCATACGAGAAGGTGGCGACCATCTGCTGCAGCTGGGAGCGCGGCCCCTGCATGCCGCCTACGTTGGCACTGCGGCTGTAGGCTGTGCCCACGCCATTGCCGACCACCGACACGCCGACGGAGCTGTCGGCGTCGATCATGTAGTTCGCACCCAGCTGGGGGATGATGTACAGCCCCTTGTTCTCGGTGGCGTCATAGGTGGTGCCGGCGAAACGGGAGCCGTTGTCCACCGACAGGAAGGCGGCGCCCACATCGAAGCGGTTGCCGACACGGACCATCCCGGCCGGATTGGTGGCACCGGCCAGGCCGTCCTGGGCGAGGGCGATGCCGACACCCCCCATGCCTTCGGATTTCACGCCGTAGCCATGGGGAAAGGTGCCCTGGGTGGCCAGCGCGGGGAGGGCGCAGGTGGCGGCCAGCACGGCAAGGGGCAGGCGTCGCAGGCGGGAGGAGATGTGACTGTTCATGGCGCTCCCCCTCAGGCCGGTACGGCATAGGATTCGATGAAGCGGTCGGCCTCCACCGGGTCGTAGTACCAGGGGGCAAGGCCCTTGGGGTCGTCGAAGGCGTTGGCCACGCGGGCGGCCAGCGCCGGATTCTGGCCACAGGCACCGAAGACCTTCATCACCTGGGGCGGCGGGGGCAGCAGGTGGGTGTTGGTGAAGCGCGCCACCCACTGGGCATAGTCCCAGTAGCGCTCGAAGGTGTCCTGCATCCATGCGCTGTCGAAGGCGGCGTTGCCGCGCTCCAGGATGGACTTGAGATAGACGTTCACACACTTGGCGGCGTTGTTGGAGCCCTGGCCGGTGATCGGGTCGTTGAGCACCAGCACGTCGGCCATGCCCAGCACCTGGCAGCCCGAGGGCAGGGTGCCGACCGGCTTGCGCACGGTGGGGGTGACGCGGCCGACCAGGATGCCGTTGTCGTCGGTGAGGCGCAGGTTCTCGCAGCGCGGCGCTTCCCAGGGGAAGAACTCGCAGATCAGTTCCACGGTGAGGGCCAGGTGATCGGCCGGCGTCTTCGCCTCGCTCCAGCGGTCCATCGGGCCGCCCTCGATGCACTCCAGGTTGATGATGTCGCAGGGGCCGGTGTGCGTCATGGCGGGGAAGTTCACGTACTCGCCGATGCCGGGATTGATGCTGATGTTGAGCGCCGAGAAGTCGTCGCGGGCCTTCATGCCGTGCACGTAGGTCAGGGCGATGGTGCGCATCGGCCGGTCGAACACGGAGCGCTCGGCATCACGCTCGAAGAGCTTGCCCAGCTCGCCCTTGCCGGTGGCGACCAGCACCAGGTCGCTGTCCTTGGCGTATTGCTCGGTCTCCAGGATGCCGGCTTCCTGGATCACCAGCTTGCCACCGCGGCGTTGAAATTCCTCCATCCAGCGGGGCATCTTGATGCGCTGATCCACCGACTGGCCGTTGGCGCCCATGCGCGCGCGCCAGTCGATCAGCTTGGTGCCGTCCCGGAGGCCGGCGCGCATGTGCACGCCCTCGATCGGCGGACAGACATCGTCCCACAGGGACAGGCCCAGCTCCCGCTCATAGCCGATCGCCATGTCGTACATGGACTGGCTCGACATGACCTTGCCATTGGCGATCTGCTCGCCGGTCCGGTTGGATACCACGGTGACGTCGAAGCCCTTGGAGACCAGGCCGATGCCCAGATGCAGGCCGGCCTGACCGGCACCGATGATGGTGATCTTGCGCATGTTGTGTCGCTCCGCTTTGCGTTGTTGGGGGGATCCCCTTCCGGCGAAGGGGGTGAACGCAATGTGCGGGAAGCGGACTGTGCGGACTATTCAACGCCTGCAGACGATGTTCAGTTACTGCAGAAAAATGAAGCGGGTGTGAATTTACGTGCAGCTGCAGGGGCTGGCTGTAGGGGCGGCTTCAGCCGCCCGCGGACTCTGATCAAGGTCCTGTCAGGGATTCAAATGCGAAGGGCGGCTGAAGCCGCCCCTACACCGCTTGCCGCCGGGTGAGCCAGGGCATGCGGGCGACTGAAGTCGCCCCTACACCGCCCGGCGCAGGGTGTCGCCGGGGCATTCGCCGTAGCGCTTGCGGTACTCGGTGGCGAAGCGGCCCAGCTGGAAGAAGCCCCAGCGGGTGGCAAGCTCGGTGACGCTGCGGGCCTGGGAGGGGTCCAGCAGGTCGCTGCGGACCCGCTCCATGCGTACGTCGCGCAGGTAGCGCATGGGGCTGACGCCCCGGAACTTCTGGAAGCCGCTGTAAAGGGTGCGTCCGCTGACGCCGGCCATCTCGGTGAGCTGCTCGATGGTGATGGGCTGCTCCGGGTGGGCCCGGATGTAGTCCTCGACCAGCCGCACGTGGCGTGGCAGCACCTCGCGGCTGTCACGCTGCAGCGATTCACTGACGCTGCCCGGCTGCCATTCCAGCAGGGTGGTCATCATGAGCTGCTCGAACTGGGCGCAGATCAGCGGCGAGGCAAGCAGGGCCGGCGAGGCCCGCAGCTCGTCGAGGACATGGCGTGCGGTGCGGATCCAGGCCTGTCCGGCGCCCTTGCGCGCGTCCATCACCGGCTGGAACTTGAGGCCACCTGGCCGCACGGGCGTGCCCGTCATGCTCTGGGCATGCCGCTCCAGCGCCTCCCGGTCGAAGCGGACGACCATCTTGCGGCAGTCCTTGCTCCACTGCATGCCGAGGCTGTCGTCGGGGGAATGCACCGAGGCGTGGTTGGTATCGCTGTGCAGGCTCTCCTTGCCGATGCGGATCAGGTCGTGTCCCTCGAGTGGCATCTGGACCAGGAAAAAGGACTTCAGCGGGCCTGGTGTGATCTGCACCTCGGCGCCGTAGCTCATGACGCTGAAGCCGATCCGTCCGATCTGGCCGTGCAGGTGCACGTAGTCCAGCGGCTCGCGCCGGATCAGGTCGAGCTGGTGGTCGCAGAACACGCCGGCAACCAGCGCCCGGGTTTCGTCCAGGTGGGTGGAGCGCAGCAGATCGAAGCTGGCCGGAGGGCGGGATAGCGAAGTTTCCACGAGGCTTCTCCTTCGAGAGGGAGGGCGCAGGGGCGCTCTTGTTGCTTGAACGGTTGATTGAAATTCTATCGATCACTTAGTAAGTATTAATTTCACATCTTCGTCAAGTGCTTCTTTTCGAAGAAAAAATTTTTCTTGATGCCATCTGGATGAAGGCTTTTTGCAAGCTTTCATTCCTCCCGTTCCGACGCACCGGAACAGGGATTTCGACTCCCTTCTGCAATGCAGCATAGCGGCCTCCGGCACCACGCTGGACAGTCCCGCGCCCTCAGTTGGTGCCTGGTTTTGTAGGCTTTATCGACTGATATTGCACTGCATTACAACAAAAAACCTTTAGAAAATTGATTGACTTTCAATTTAACGTCGACGATATTTTGTTCCACGAACTCGCTGAACAGCGCAGGACGAAAGCAGCCCAGGTGGTGGGATGGATCACTGAACCGAATTCATGGAGTCAATCGAATGGATATGAAACGGACGGTCAAGAAGGCCAACAACGACGCCGCTCGGCGCCTCTACGCCCCCTACGCGGAAGCAGAGTGGGGTTTCCTGAACCACTGGTACCCGGCACGCTTCTCCGGCGAAGTGCCGGAAGGTTCGGCGGTTGGTGTGCAGATCTGTGGCGTGCCCATCGTGCTGCGCCGCTCCAAGGGCAAGGTCTATGCACTCAAGGACCAGTGTCTGCACCGTGGCGTGAAGCTCTCCGCCAAGCCGATGTGCCTGACCGAGGACACCATCACCTGCTGGTACCACGGCTTCACCTTCAGCATCGAGACCGGCGAGCTGGTCTCCATCGTGGCCGCGCCGGATGACGAAATCATCGGCACCACCGGCATCCCGACCTACCCGGTGGAAGAGGTGAACGGCATCGTCTTCGTCTTCGTCAAGAGCGACGACTGGGAAGACGAGATCCCCCCGCTGGCCCAGGATCTGCCGATCCGCTTCCCCGACAACAACGAGCGTTTCCCGCACCCCTTCTGGCCGGACACCCCGAGCATGCTCGACAAGGATGCCGTGGCCCTGGGCGTGCACCGCACCGGCTACGCCAACTGGCGCCTGGCCTGCGAGAACGGCTTCGACGCCGGCCACCTGCTGATCCACAAGGACTGCACCATCGTCCAGGCCAAGGACTGGGCCGTGCCCCTGGGCATCAAGCCGCTGACCGACCAGGCCACCCAGCTGATCGAAGATGAAGACGGCCCGAAGGGCTTCATCAACATGTACTTCACCGAGAACTACGAGCCGGTGCTGGTGAATGAGCGTCTCAACGTGAAGGCCTCCGGCACCGTGCCCAAGTACTTCCGTACCTCGATGTTCCTGCCGGGCGTGCTGATGGTGGAGAACTGGCCGGAAGAGAACGTCGTGCAGTACGAGTGGTATGTGCCCATCACCGACGACACCTACGAGTACTGGGAAGTGCTGGTCAAGCGCTGCCCGACCGAGGAGGACGTCAAGGGCTTCGAGTACCGCTTCAAGAACTTCTACGAGCCGATGGCCCTGCACGGCTTCAACGACTGTGACCTGTTTGCCCGCGACGCCATGCAGAACTTCTATGCCGATGGCGCCGGCTGGGCCGACGAGCAGCTCGGCGACATGGACTACTCGATCATCACCTGGCGCAAGGTGGCCTCCCGCTACAACCGCGGCATCGCCAAGAAGCCGCGCGGCGTATCCGGTGTGGTGAAGGGGGCCAGCAACGTGCTGGCCGAGATCCGCGGTCCGGGCTGCGGCCACTACCGGGACAAGAAGGGCGAGTAAGAGGCCCATGCCGGGGCGCCGTGGGTGCCCCGGCCCGTGGAGAACGATGCGATGACGATCCTAGAAGAACTGCCCGTCGAGGCAACCCAGACCTGCTCCGCCACCGTCCGCTTCAGCGACGGCATCGAGCGGGTATTCCCGGTCCGTGCCGGTCAGACCATCCTGGCCGCGGCCAAGGAGAACGACGTCCGCCTGGCGCACCAGTGCCTCACCGGCAGCTGCGGCACCTGCGTGACCCGCGTGGAGTCCGGCGACGTGCGCATGAACACCGCACGGGGCACCTCCCTGCTGCCGAGCGAGGCGGCCGAGGGCTTCCGCCTGACCTGCACCTCGTTCTGCGACAGCGACGCGGTGATGCATTTCGACTACCCGAGCAGCCTGCTCGACGAGCCTGGCCCCGCGCGCTGCACGGCGGTGGTGGGCGAGGTGAGCTGGGTGGCCAGCAACGTGGTGCGCCTGGCCCTGCGCCTGCCTGACGACGCCGGTCTCGAGTTCCGCAGCGGCCAGTACGTGCGGGTCCGGGTGCCAGGCACCGAGGAGTGGCGCTCCTACTCGATGGCCTCGACGATGGGCGATCTGCCCGAGCTGGTCCTGCTGCTGCGTGTGCTCGATGCCGGCGTGATGTCCGACTACCTGCGCTCGCGGGCCAAGGCCGGCGACGAGATGGAGCTGGAAGGCCCCTTCGGCCTGTTCTACCTGCGTGAGTCCAAGGCCCAGCAGATCATGATCGCCGGCGGCACCGGCCTGGCGCCGATGCTCGGCATGCTCGAGGACATCCGCCTCAAGTCCGGCCGCAAGCCCAAGGTCCTGCTCAGCTTCGGCTGCGCCAGCGAGGACAACCTGTTCTACCAGGACGAGCTGGAGACCCGCGCCGCCTGGCTGCCCGGCCTCAAGGTCAAGGTGGCGGTGGCCAATCCGGGCCCCGGCTACACCGGTCTGGTGGGCAACCCGGTCGAAGTCATCACCGCCGAGGACGTGATCGACGCCCCCAATGCCGTGGCCTACCTGTGCGGCCCGCCGCCGATGATCGAATCGGCCCGCCGGCACCTCGAGGCCCTCGGACTGCACCCCGACAACATCCACGCCGAGCACTTCTCGGCCAGCGCGACCTGACGGTCGCCCGCATCACGCATTCAATCTCCTGGGACGGACAAGACCATGATCAATGTGACTCAGCTGGGCTACGCCGGCGTCAATGTGGTGGAGTTGGACAAGCTGCAACACGTGCTGGACAAGATCTGCGGGGCCGAAGTGCACCGCGACGGTGAGCGCATGTATGCGCGGGTGGATGAACGCCACCACCGCCTGGCCTTCTACAAGGCCGAGGCCATGTCGCTGGCCTACATGGGGCTGGAGGTGGAGTCCCTTGATGCCCTGCGCGCGGCCGAGAACGAACTGCGCGGCAAGGGCCTGGAAGTGACCCGCGCCACCGCCGCCGAACGCGAGGAGCGGGCGGTGCTGGACATGATCCACCTGCGCGGCCCCGACGGCGTGCGGATCGAGCTCTTCTTCGGCGCGGTGCTGGAAAAGCTGCCCCTCAAGCCGGGCCGCGCCATCTCCGGCTTCGTTACCGGCGAGCTGGGCCTCGGCCACGTGGTGCTGGCCTGTGCCGACCGGGATGCGGCGACCCGCTTCTACACCGAGCACTTCAGCTTCCGCCTGACCGACTACATCTTCTGGTCCGAGGCCGAGGCGACCTTCCTGCACTGCAACCCGCGCCATCACACCCTGGCCCTGATGAACCCCTGTTTCGGCATGGTCCCCGGCCAGTTCAACCACCTGATGCTGCAGGTCAAGTCCATCGACGACGTGGGCCGTGCCTACGACATCGTGCAGGCCGAGGGCATCCCCATGGTGATGAACCTGGGCCGTCACACCAACGACCAGATGACCTCCTTCTACGTCAAGACCGAGTCCGGCTTCGCCATCGAGTACGGCTACGGCGGGGTGGAAGTGGACGACCACGACTGGGACGTGAAGGTCTTCAACGCGCCGGCCCTGTGGGGCCACGCCCTGCAGGCCTGACCCTGATTCACACGGGAGCCCTGGGGCGCCCGTGTTGCGAGCTCTCCTCCGCGGCCCGGCCTGTCCGGCGGGTCGTTAGCGCAGCCGCCCCGCGGCTGCGCAATTTATTCGCTTCATCCGGGGGCCGGTCACGGCGGCCGGCCCCACGGAATGCGGCAGCAGTCGAGATGGAGTTGTGATGGACAGGAACAATCAATTGCTGAATCTGAATACGGCGCCGGCCTCCGCCGCGTCGTCCCTGCCGGCGTCGGCTCCGGTGGGGGGACGTCTGCTCAAGGTGACGACCTCCCTGGTGCCCTGGGCCATCATCGGCGGGCTGCTGTGGGCGGGCCTCTTCATCAAGCCCGCAGCCGTAGGCAGCACCGTGCAACCGCCGGTGCTCGAGCATCGTGATCACTATTACGGCGCGGCACTGTCCGGTGACGGCCGGGTGTGGTTTGCCGGTTCCAACGGGAAGATCGTCTCGCTGGCCGCAGACGGCAGCCTGAGCCTGCTGGTCACCGGCACCGAGCGGACCCTCCAGGACATCGCCACCTGGGATGCCCAGCGTGGCATCGCCGTCGGCAACGACGGCGTCATCATCACCACCGCCGATGGTGGCAAGACCTGGCAGCAGGCCCGCGAGGTGCCCCGCTCGGCGGTGGCCAACAAGCTCACCCGGGTGCGCGTCGCCGTGGGCGGGCGGGCCGTGGTGGTGGGCGAGATGGGCGCGCTGCTTGCCAGCGACGACTTCGGCCAGACCTGGCGCCGCCTGCGTGACGAGGAGGACGTGGCCTGGAACGACGTCGCCCTCGTCGGCAAGGACGAGATCCGGGTGGTGGGTGAGTTCGGTCGCGTGCTGCTGAGCCGTGACCGGGGTGCCACCTGGCAGGAGCGCGAGGCCCCGGTACCCAGCTCCCTGATGTCCGTGGTCTTCCGCGACGCCCGCAACGGTGTGGCGGTCGGCCTCGACGGCGTGGTGCTGGTCAGCCAGGACGGCGGCGAGAACTGGCGCCAGGCCGAGACCGGCATCCATGACCACCTCCTCGACATCGCCTGGGACGAGGCCGGCCAGCGCTGGCTGGGCGCCGGCGTGCTCGGGCGCTGGGTCAGCGCCCCCGCCGATGCCGCCAAGTGGAGCGTCGGCCGTGTCGATGAGCGCGACCTCTCCTGGCATACCCGCGTGCTGCCGGCCGGTGGCCAGGCCTGGTTCGCCGGCGCCGGCGTAGGCCGCTGGGACGGCAAGCGCTGGCAGCCCCTGGGCAGCTGATCTCCGTTTCTCCCGGCTTCGCACCCCTTACACAGAGAAGAGACAAGACAAATGATCGAACGCATCGCGGAGTTCTGCATCCATCGCCGCAAAGCGGTGGTGGCCGTGCTGGCGGCACTGACCCTGGTGCTGAGCTGGTTTGCCCTGCGCATCGAAGTGCGCACCGTGTTCGAGGACATGCTTCCCTCGCAGCACGAGTACGTCAAAACCCACGAACGCTTCAAGGACACCTTTGGCGGCTCGAACATGGTCACCATCATGTTCGAGGTGAAGGAGGGTGACATCTTCCAGAAGGCCTTCCTCGAGAAGGTGCGCACCGTAACCCTCGGCCTGCGCGAGGTCTCGGCGGTCAATCCCTACCAGATCACCTCCCTGGCCTCCAAGAAGCTCAAGGAGGTGCAGGCCTCCACCGACGGCATCGCCACCACGCCGCTAATGTGGCCCGACCTGCCGGCCAATGCCGAGCAGATGGCGGCCCTCAAGGAGGCCGTGCTGCGCAATCCGCTGGTGTACGGCCCCTACGTGTCCCGCGACCTGCAGGCGACCCTGATCACGGTGGACTTCATCGACCGTGACGTGGATTACGCCAAGGTCTTCGAAGAGGTGCAGGCCCTGGTGGCCAAGGTGGATGACGGCTCGGTGCGCATCCGCATCGTCGGCGACCCCATCCTGTATGGCTGGGTCAATCACTACGTGCCGGAGACCATCAACCTGGTGGCCGCTGCGCTGGCGGTGACCCTGAGCATGCTCTTCGTGCTGCTGCGCACCTGGCGCGGCGTGCTGCTGCCCCTGCTGGCCGGCGTGGTCAGCGCCATCTGGGCGCTCGGCATCTGCAACCTGCTGGGCATCCACTTCGAGCCGCTGGTGATCGTGGTGGCCATGCTCATCACCTCGCGGGCGGTCTCCCACTCGGTGCAGATCGTCAATCGCTTCGACGACGAACTGGAAAACATCGCCAAGGGCTCGGAGAGCGCCCGGCATGCTGCCAAGGTGGCCCTGGCCGACTTGTTCCGGCCCGGCATGCTGGGGGTGATCGCCGATGCGGCCTGTATGGCGGTGGTGGCCCTCAGCCCCATCCCGATGCTGCAGAAGCTCACCGTGCTGTCGGTGGTGTGGGTGTCCACCCTGACCATCAGCGCGGTGATCCTCACCCCGGTGATGCTGTCCTTCATCCGCAAACCCCACGGCACCGTGCATGGGGTGGACCTGGCCCCGCTGCTGCGCAAGGTGCTCGACTTCGCGGTGTGGATGGCCACCTCGCGCTTCCGCTTCGCCGTGATCGGCTGCAGCGTGGTGGTGATGGCGGTGTCCGGCTGGTACGCCTTCAACCTCAAGATCGGCGACGCCAATCCGGGTTCGCCGATCCTGTGGCCGGAGGCGGCCTACAACGAGGATTCGGCGGCCATCAACGCCCGCTTCCAGGGGGCCGATCGCATGTTCGTGGTGGTGGGCGCCGACGGCCAGCAGGATTTCGTGAAGAAGAGCGAAGTGCTCACCGCGATGAACCGCTTCCAGCGCTTCCTCGAGGCCCAGCCGGAGATCGGCGGCTCGGTGTCGATTGCCGACGTGCTGCCGGTGGTCAGCCGCACCCTGCGCGAGGGCAACCCGCGCTACCAGGAACTGGGCGACAGCCAGGCCACCAATGGCAGCCTGATGGCGGTGCTGGACTCGGTGTCCGAGCCCGGCGACATGGACCGCTTTGTTGACAGCACCTATGCCAACGGCGCTGTCACCCTGATGTTCCGCGACCGCAAGGGCGAGACCATCCGCACCGCGGTGGCGCGGGTCAAGGAGTTCATCGCCAACAATCCCCTCGAGACCGGTTCCTGGCAGCTGGCCGGCGGCCTCATCGGGGTGATGGCGGCGGTCAATGAGGTGATCCTGTCCGGTCAGATCGAAGCCGTGGCCCTGGCCCTGCTGGTGCTGGTGGTGATCTGCACCGTGGTGTATCGCTCCACCGTGGCGGGCATGCTCTTCATGGTGCCGGTGATCATCTCCAACACGCTCACCTTCAGCTTCATGGCCTGGAAGGGCATCGGCATGAACATCAACACCGTGCCGGTGGCCGCCCTCGGCATCGGCCTCGGCGTGGATTACGCCTTCTACATCGCCGACCGGGTGAAGGAGGAGATCGCCGCCGGGAGCTCCCCCGAGAAGGCCATCTACATGGCCCTGCACTCGGCCGGCATGGGTGTGGTGGTGACGGCCAGCGTGCTGATCGTCAGCACCCTGCTGTGGTGGGCCTCGTCCCTCCGCTTCCAGGCCGAGATGGGCCTCCTGATGGCGATCTGGCTGGGCATCTCCGCCATGTCGGCCCTCTTCGTGATGCCCTCGATCATCTACGTGTTCCGTCCCGAATTCATCTTCGGCAAGAAGGATCGTCCGGTTCTCGCCGGTGTCGCCGCGCCCGGCCTCCAGGCCGACTGATCAAACCGTGTCTGCATGAGAAAACCTCCGGGCGGAGGGCCTTACAGGGAGGACTTCGCCCGCTTCCAGCACCCAATCGTCGGACCTCAGGGGACGGCACAAACCACAGAGAAGGAGTCGGTATGAACAAAGGCAAGCGGTCCAACGTACCTTCCAGGGTACTTGCGATGGCAGCAGCACTGGCCGCCATCACCCCGGCGGTACAAGCAGAAGAAAGCAGCCTCAAGGTGGATGGTTATCTGCGCCAGGAGCTGTCGTGGAACCTCCGCGACTGGGCTGATACCCCGGGTTACGACGACCGGCGCAAGCTGTCGATGTTCCGTACCACCGTCCGGGTCAACAGTGAATGGAAGGCCACCGACGATATCACCGTGGTCGGCAAGTTCAGGGCCTCGCGCGAGACCAAGACCGGCTTCCTGCGCCATCTCGAGAAGATGGGCGCCAACAACTACGGTTCCGCCGATGGCCGCGGCGACATCATGGACCTCTACAACGAGGCCGAGATCCGCGAGCTGTATGTGGACTTTCCGCTGGGTGACCGCACCAAGGTGCGCTTCGGCAAGCAACAGGTCGCCTGGGGCGAAACCGACTTCTTCGCTGCCAACGACCTGGTGCATGGCTTCAACCTGACCTGGCGCTCCTTCCTCGAGCCGGCCAACGAAGAGCTGCGCAAGCCCAACATCATGGCCAAGATCAACGTGGACGTGCCCGAGCTGGACGGCGGCGTCGAAGTGCTGATCCGCCCGGGCTGGGACCGCGACAAGGACATCGGTACCGAGCTCGACATCTATGGCGGGCGTTGGTCCAGCCAGCCCTATGCCGGCGTCGACTTCCGCAACATCGACCCCTACGACTACAAGAACAAGGAAGGCAACTACCGCAAGGTGACCGGCGGCGTGCGCTGGAGCGGTGTGGCCAAGGACATCAACTATTCCCTGTCCTACCTCAACACCTTCTACCCGAGCCCCATCCTCAACGCCTCCAGCACGCTCGGCCTGTTCGGCATGCCGACCACGCCGTCGGGCGCCACCACGGTGGGCCGCAGCAACAGCCTCGGTGTCGCCGGCGACATCATCTACCCGGTCGTGGATGTGTTCGGCCTGACCGCCAGCGGCTACTCCAACCTGGCCGATGCGGTGTTCAGCACCGAGATCGCGGTCATCAAGGATGCGCCCTATCAGATCCTCGCCGCCACCCCCACGCCGATCTCCCAGGCTGTCGCACCGGGCTTCGACGGCATCAAGCGCAAGGACGTGCTGGCCTGGATGTTCCGCATGGACAAGAACATCGCCGCCACCCAGACCTGGCTCGGCACCGAGAAGCCGATGTTCTTCTCGATGCAGCTCTTCGACAAATGGATCCAGGACTACAAGCGTGAGGACGGCCTGATCAACTCGGTGGGCTGGGGCGGCCGCACCAAGGAGCACTCCTTCCTGCTGACCGGCATTTTCAGCCTGAGCTATGACAACGGGCGCATCCGTCCCGAGTTCGTGATCGGCCGCGACATCACCTACGGCGGTGGCTTCGCCGTGCCCTCGGTGACCATGGAACTGAGCAAGAACCTGCGCTGGAAGGTGGAGTACGACAAGTTCTGGTCCGACAAGTGGCGTGACGGCACCCAGTGCACCTATCCCAACGCCGCCAACTGCGACAACGCCGGCCTGTTCGGCTACTTCCACAAGCGCGACCAGCTTTACACCAGCCTGACCTACCTCTTCTGACAACCCCGGCTCCGGAGAACACACAATGAAAATCCAACGCAAGGCCCTTGCCGCATCCCTGACCCTGGCCCTGGCCGGCATGGCGTGCCAGCTGCACGCCGCCGAACTGCCGGAAGGCACGGTGATCTCGGCCGAGAACATCAACCAGATCAAGAACGACACCTTCGAAGGCAAGACCATCGCCAGCCTCCTCACCGAAAAGATGGAGTGGCGGATCAAGAACAACGGCTGGAAGATCCCCCTCTACAAGTCGAAGGAAGTGCCGCTGGATCCCAAGTGGGTCAAGGCCTCCCAGGCCAATGCCGGCAAGACCAAGATCAACGCCGAGACCTGTCAGGTGGACGGCTGGAAGGCCGGCGAGCCCTTCCCCAGCATCGACATGAAGGACAGCCAGGCCGCCGAGAAGGTCATCTGGAACTGGCACCTCGGCCAGCTCACCGGCGACGTGGCCCAGGTGCCCTTCTACACCCAGGTGCTGATCGACGGCGGCAAGGGCGTGCACGCCGAGCCGGTGGCCGAATTCACCCGTTATTCCATGAAGGGCCGCCTCAACGGTGAAGCCACCGAAGGCGACGGCAGCGAGCGCGGGCGCCAGCTGCTCTACTTCAAGTCCCCGGCCGACATGAAGGGTCTGGGCACCTTCACCATCCAGTACGACTCCACCAAGTTCAACGACGTGTGGGCCTACATCCCCGCCGTGCGCCGGGTGCGTCGCCTGTCCGGCGGCGCCTGGATGGACCCGGTGGGCTCCTCCGACCAGCTGCAGGACGATCTGGAGATCTTCAACGCCCGCCCGTGCTGGTATCCCAGCTACAAGATGCTCGGCAAGCGCTGGGTGCTGGCGGTGGCCAACGGCAAGTCCCATCTGTGGAACCGCAACGGCAGCAGCTTCGAGGAGAAGTACCCGGTCCTCGAGAACAAGCCGCCGTTCTGGAACATGAACAACGACCGCTTCGAGCCGCGCGAAGTGTACGTGATCGAGGCCATCACCCCGTCCGAGCACCCCTACAGCAAGAAGGTCCTGTACGTGGATACCAAGTACCCGCGCATCTATTACGGCGAAACCTACAACCGCAAGGGCGAATTCTGGAAGTTCATGGAGTTCCACTCCTACGTGGGCAAGGCTGAGGATGGCTTCCGCGACGTGCGCACCACGGGCGGCGCGGTGATCGACTTCCAGCGCAACCACGCCACCGTGTCGCTGATCGATGCCGCAACCTGGAAGACCAATGCGCCGGGCGTCACCTCCAAGGACTTCTCGCTGCAGACCCTGCAGTCGGCTGGCCGCTGAGCGTTCTGTCCGATGTCCGCCGCCCCGTGGCCAGACCGCCGTGGGGCGCGGATCTGCATGACCCGGCGCCTGCCGGCTCCGCAAGGAGCCTGGCGGGCGCCTTTTTCTCAAGCCTGCTGCCGAACAAGGGTGAGCCCCATGAAAGCCGTACGCATCGATGCCTTTTGCGCTGCCGACTCCGTGCGCGTGAGCGATGTCCCCAAACCCGAGCCAGCCCCCGGCGAAGTGCGCCTGCGCATCGCCTATGCCGGCGTCAATCCCGTGGACTGGAAGATCTGCCAGGGCGCGATGGCCTCGGTGTTCCCGCATCAGTTTCCCCTGACCCTCGGCTGGGATGCCGCCGGCGAGATCGACCGGGTGGGGGAGGGCGTCACCCGCCTCGCCCCGGGCCAGCGGGTGATGGGCTACTGCCGTCAGTACGGCACCCCGGTGGAGCGGGGCACCTACGCCGAGTACATCTGCGTGCCGGAATCCCTGCTGGTGCCGATTCCCGCTTCCCTGGCCCTGATGAGCGCCGCTGCGCTGCCGCTGCCCTTCCTCACCGCCTGGCAGGCCCTGATCCAGACTGGCGGCCTGCAGGCCGGCGAGACAGTAGCCATCGTCGGCGCCGCCGGTGGCGTGGGGTCGATGGCGGTGCAGCTCGCCCGCCTGCAGGGTGCCCGGGTGATCGCCTATTCGCGACCTGCCAATCACGCCTATGTCAAAGGTCTGGGGGCGGAGATCGCCCTTGACTACCAGGCCTTGTTCGACCCGTCGCCGGTCCTCGAGGCGCGCCCCGACCTGCTCCTCGACTGCAGCGGCGGCGAGGCCCTGGCGGCCGGCCTCGAGCGCGTGCGTACCGGCGGCCGGCTCGTCACCATCGCCGGGCAGCCCGACGCGGGCAGATCGGAAGAGCGTCGTGTAGGGAAAGGGTGTAGGTCCCGGTGGGCGCCGGA
>CALBTT010000035.1 GCA_937967645.1 uncultured Zoogloea sp. | reverse complement strand
CCTGGCGCACGACGGCGGGCAGTTCGCCCTGCAGGCCGAGGGACAGCCAGCGGCCACCGTCGTGGTTGAGGGTGATGTGCCGTGCGCGCACTTTCGCCGGGTCGATACGGGCCCGGCGTGCCCAATCACGGATGCGTGCGTCGTCGGCGCGACTGCCGACGACATAGACATCGAACTCGACGCCCGACGCCTGCAGCCGCTGCACGGCCTGGTCGCAGGCGGTACAGCCATCCTTCACGAAGACGGCGGTTCGGTCGGTGCCTGATGCGATGGTGGTGCCCGCGCCGGTCGGCTTGGCACCGGGTAGGTTGACCCTCGCCATGCCCGGCGCGATCCGTTGCCAGGCGGCGTCGTAGGCACGCTGGTAGGCCAGCGTCTTCTCGACCCGCCGGGCTTCAGCCCGAACCTGCAATTCCGCGTAGCGGCGGCGCTCCTCGTCGGAACGTGCTTCGATACCGAGGGCCGTGAGCGGGTCGAGGCTGGACGAGTAGACGCCCAGCGGCCCCTGCATCAACTCGCGATAGCGCGTCCATTCATCCGTGCGCAGCCCCCAGTCCTGCGCCCGCTGTTCGTCGCTGCGAGCGATGGCCGCAGGAGCTTCACGGCTCGGCGCCGTCCTGGCCGCGGTGGTTGCGCCGGTGGGCTGCGCGAGCGCCGCCTGCATGGCGGAGGCGGCCAGCAATGCAACCAGCAACGTCGGGGTCAAGTGGCGCGGGACCATCGGTGTGGGCCTCCTTATCGGGGCGGGATGGGCAGCCTGCGGATCTCGTCTCCCTGCCGGAAGACGGCGCCATCGCGCTCGATCCCGTCCAGTCGCCAGCCACCCTCCGACTCTCCGGCGCGCAGCAGGCGGACATCGGCCAGCCCGGTGCCATCGGCAGGCATCACCGACACGAAGTGTTCTCCCGCACGCAGTTCCACTCCGATCAGGCGGAATGAAGGCTCAACAGGCTTGGTTTGGGCCGCCACAGGTTGGGATGGCCGTGGTGCGGGCAGCTTGGGCTGGCGCGAGACCGGGCGGGCTTCCAGTCGCGCGACGCGGGTTTCCAATGCGTGCAGCGCATCGGTGGCGGCGTATTGGGCCTGCGCCAGCTCGATCGCCGCCAGCCGCTGGTCCAACGCCGCGGTGTCCTGCTCGTAGCGCGCCTGCGGCAAGGCGGCGGGCTGAGTGTGGCGTTGTTCGATCCGATGCGAGAGGCCGTCCAGTCGGGATTCGAGCAGGGACACCTGCGCGGTGGGCGCGAAGGCCTGGGTCGGTTCCGCCAGCCCGGACAAGGCCATGTGATCCACCAGCACCACCGCGCTGACGAGCAACAACCAGGTTGCGGCCGCGACCCGCAGCAGCGTCGTGCGCTGGCCCGTCGCCGAGTCCCGGATGGTCATGGCGAAACCTCCCGGATCAGCGGAGGGGGCTCCGCCGAACGGTTGATTTCCGGTGGCTTGGGCTCGTGCGGCGTATGAGCCTCCCTGAGCCTGCGGATGAAGCACACCTTCCGCTCGCCCTCGTCGACCTGCAGATCCCAGGCGGGGCCGGCCAGGGTCAAGAGCGCGTCGCGCAGCAGGACCGGGCCGAGCCGGTAGTGAGCCGCCGGCAGCGGCAAGGCCAGCAGATCGGCGGACTGCTCATCGCACAGCCGGTAGCCGGAACGCAGGACGAGGTGCCGGAGGGCATCCCCGACGGTGGCGCCCAGCGTGCCGGGGATCTCCACATCCACCACTTGTAGCAACAGGTCGTGCTGGGCCGCCGTCGGCGCGAGTTCAACCAGGGTGTAGCGGCCATACCGCGTCACCGGCACGAACTCCATCACGGCTTCGGGCGCGATGTCGGTGACTTTGGATGCGGGCGTCGGTGGCACGGCGTTCGTCATCGCGCAGCCGCTGGCCATGGCGGCCAGGAGCAAGCCGGGCAAACGGATCAGATGGCTGCGTCCGGCAATACGGAAGGGCTGGCAAGATGGGCGCATGGATCGGTGTCCTGAAACAACGAGCCATTACCATCGCCGTGCAGGCCCTTTGTCACAGCAAACAAAGCGAATCCGTCGGCTCCCGATTTGCCGAAAGCAATGCCGGCAACCACGCGGTTGCCAAGATGCATGTCGGGATCATGCCGCGGCGAATGGTCGTGCCGGGGCGATTTCGCCGCCTACCGCCGCGTCCGATCGTTGATCACGATATAGAAGACAGCCGGCTCGCCGCCTTCATTGCGGAACTCATGCACGCAATCCGAAGGAAAGAACAACGTATCTCCGGCAGCGACGTCGAAGCGCCTTCCGTCGATGACCACGGCAAGCGCCCCCTCATGCACGACGAGAAACTCCTCCACGCCCGCATGGTGCGGGGGGAACTCGACGGACTTGCCCGGAGGCAACACGTTGAAGGCCAGATCGACCGCGCCATCCTCGAACAGCGGCGAAAGAGAACGGCGTTCAAAGCCGGAAGCGGGGTCGTGATAGACCGCCTGGCGCTCCCTGCCATGCAGCCTGGGCTGGCGCGCATGGAATCCCCCCAGGAGTTGAGACAGACTGACCTGCAGTGCGGCGGCAAGCTTGCCCAGCACCGTGGCAGTGGGAACCGAGGCGCCACGTTCGATCTTGGAGATCATCGCGCGGCTCACGCCCGACAACGCCCCGAGCCGATCGAGGGTGAGCTGCGCCTCCAGGCCCAGACGTCGAAGATTGGCTGGGAGCGCTTCGGCGCGCTCACCTTTCTGCCTGGTCTGGGGAGCGGAGGAGTTCGGCATGGGCCGCGATCAAGTCAGGATGAATGCGTGGGGTCCCGATGGCGCTGAAATCGATCGCGCCACGAATTTCTACTATAGTAGAAATTCTCAACTTCAAACAGGAGCATGGCCATGCGTCTTCTGGTGCTGGGTGCAGGTGGGATCGGGGGCTATTTCGGCGGGCGTCTGGCCGCGGCCGGCGTGGACGTGCGTTTCCTGGTCCGGCCGAGACGCGCCGCACAACTCGCCGAGACCGGGCTCGTCATCAAGAGCCCTTTGGGTGACCTGACCCTTACCGTGAAAACAGTCGTCGAGGCACCGCCGTCCGTGGATGTCGTGCTGCTGGCCTGCAAGGCCTACGATCTTGAGGGCGCGATGGCCGCCATCGCGCCGGCCATCGGCCCCTCGACATGCATCGTTCCGCTGCTCAATGGGGTGCGGCATCTGGATCACCTGGATGCGCGCTTCGGCGCCGAGCGCGTTCTGGGCGGCCTGTGTCACATCGGTGTTGCGCTCGGCCCGGCCGGTGAAATCCAGCATCTCAACACGCTGCAGCGCCTCGCCCACGGCGCACGCACCCACAGTCAACAGGACGCGGCGCAGGCGCTGCATGGATTGATGGAGCGCGGCGGTTTCGCACCGGTGTTGAGCCAGGACATCCTGCAGGAGATGTGGGAGAAGTTCGTATTCCTCACGACCTATGCCGGCATGACCACGCTGATGCGCGCGCCCGTTGGCGCAATCGTGCAGGCACAAGATGGCGAAGCGCTGGTGCGCCAGATGCTTGGCGAATGCGTGGCTACCGCCGCCGCCTCAGGGTACATCCCATCGCAGGACGCCTATGCCCGCATGTTCACGACGTTGTCCGAGCGCGGGTCCACCGGCACCGCATCGATGCTGCGCGATCTGCAACGTGGTGGCCCCACCGAGCATGAGCACATCATTGGGGACATGCTGCGACGCGCGCATGAAGCTCGACTGGATGCGCCGCTGCTGAGGGTGAGCCTTGCACACATGCAGGCCTACGAGGCGACCCGCATGGCCCATGGCGGTGGATGAGGCCCTGTCTTCCGCTTCCCGGATCGATGTCACCGTCTGGATGACCAAAAAAGAACGGCTCCCGGAGGAGCCGTTGAAGTGAAGCAGTGAGGTTCAGCACACCAACTGTCGTGCCAGCGCGACTTCCACCGAGTCTCCGTCCTGATTCAGGACATCAAGCCCGGACTCCGGCACGTCGCCCGACGTGCTTTGCGACACCATGATCTTCCTGGCCATCAACCCCAGGCAGGTCATCTGCGAAGAGTTGGCGTAGCCGAGGTAGATC